>CAYQWO010000280.1:0-5150 GCA_964421095.1 uncultured Syntrophaceae bacterium | reverse complement strand
TGCCTGTCTCGTGGGCTCGGAGATGTGTATAAGAGACAGAAACAAGAACGCCTCCGGTTTTAATATCGCCTGGAAAGGCCTGACCGCTTTGCCCCTTTAAGAACCAACCTTCAAAATACGGGGTTTTCCCCCCCAAAATAAGGAATTCACCCTATTTTCTCCCGAGTCTTTCCGCATTAAATTAATAAAGTATTGGATCACGCACGTTTCATATGCCCGGTGAATACTTCACATTTTCGGCATATTTTCATTTTCTTGGACCAGCTCTCTTGGGCCTTTCCCTGGCATATCGTACCGTTGATGAACCAGCAGAGATGTCCCACGTGGAATTCCCACGCTGGGCAGCCCTGCTGGGTTTGGGGAGGGCAGCCCCGAATGTCCCAGCAGGGACGGACCTCCTCACTGATCCCTCTTCTCAAGGCCCGCAAGAAGAGCAGCTGGCGCTCCACGTGGACCGGCACTTTCCGCCAACCCTGCTCAAAGCTTTGCACGGCCTTAAGAGATGTCCCCAGGAGTTGCGCCATTTGCTTCTGGGTCTTTTGCATCTTTTGCCGCAGCGAATGAAATTCTTTATTATCCATGGATCTCCCTCCTTCGGGGGATACCTCTCCCAAGATGTAAAAAGATTTCCCTTGACAATATATACCACAATGTGTTATTTAGACAATGTTTTTTTGAATCCCCGAATACCTTATGGCTTACTCGGTCAACTACGGGATCTTACCCAGTAAATGACCACAATTCAAGAATAAAAAATTCCTTTAATCCAGTTGGAACGTAACAATCCTATGCCCAAGGTACTGATGTCCCTTTGTCTTTGCTTCGCTATTCTATCTGGCTGCGGTAATAAAGACTCAACCTCATCCCCAAGATCAGAAAAAGAAGCCCAGCCAGAGAAATTCCTCTTGATCGGGCTCATCCCCGAGCATAATCTCTTTCGACAGGTAGAGAGGTACGACCCCCTCGCCCAGTATCTGTCCAAGAGGATGGGGATGAAGACCAAGCTTAAGATCCTCTCTCGTTATGGGAATATTATTGATAATTTTGCCTCTGAACGACTGGATGGTGCTTTCTTCGGAAGCTTTACCTATGCCCTGGCCCATGCCAAGCTCGGCGTTGAGGTCCTGGCCAGGCCGCAACTTATGGACGGGGACTCCACTTATCACGGATTAATCTTTGTGAGAAAAGCCAGCGGGATTAAAGCGGCCGATAAAATGAGAGGCAAGATCTTCGCCTTCGTAGATAAAGCAACGACCGCCGGATATCTCCTTCCTCTTGTATATTTCCAAACACATGGGATTGCAGATTATAAATCCTATTTTAAGGAGACCTATTTTGCCGGCACTCATGAGGATGTCATTTATGACGTCCTCAACAGGAAAGCGGATATCGGGGCAGCCAAAAGCACTGTATACGAAAGATTGGCAAAGATGGACAGCAGAATTAGCCAGGAATTGGTCATCCTGGACAGGTCTCCAGATGTACCGGAGAATGGTTTGGCAGTTAGCAAGACCTTGGATGAGGCGATCAAGAAGAATTTAAAGCATGCGCTCCTAACGATGCACATGGACCCGGAAGGAAGGGAGGTCTTGAAAAAATTTGAGTCGCAGAAATTTATCGAAACGACCAATGAAGACTACAACTCCGTTTATAAATATGCCCGGCAAATCAGGCTCGACCTAGCCGCTTATGATTATATAAATGAGTGAATCATGAGAAGGAAAATTGTTACCGGATTCATCGCCCTTTCCATCATCATTCTGGCAGTTGGTTTCTATATTATATTTCGTATTGAAAAGACATCTGCGCAGCTAAAGGACCTTTTGGCTAGCCACCAGGTAGAAATCATCAGGAGGAATCTGTCAGAAAGGCTGAAGAGGGTGCAATTCGATTTTTACCTAATCAACACTCGCTATGCGCGGGGAATCAATACGATCGTATCCGACGTGCAAGAGATGCAGAGTTTTGCGGACCAATGTCTGGGGTGTCACCACTCCGAAAGGGTGAGGGACAAGATCCATACCATAAGAAATGACATTGAAATATACAAAGCCATGCTGAGTAGGGTTTTGACGATGAGGGCGAATTTAAGCCGTATGCAGGCAGAAGAGAGGAGGGCTTATATGCAAGGCCAGCAACTCGTGGAAACAGTCGAAAGCATCATTTCCCGAGCCAGTTCAGGTCTGGCCGAAAAAACCCAGCGCTCATTGATGAATATGGAAAAAACAAAAACGCTCCTTTTTATTCTCCTGATCACTGGACCATTCTTATTCATGGCCTTATCTATGATCATGATAAGCAATATTACAAAACCTCTGCAAGTCATCCTGGATGCCATCCGGATGCTCAAGAATGGAGACTTGAACTTCAGAATCAAAACCCCCTTGAAAGACGAATTTTCCGAGCTGGCCTCTGCCTTCAACGAGATGACCCATACTTTGAATGAACAGATGCGCAAGATGCAGAGGACTGAGCAGATGGCGGTATGCGGGCAACTCGCTGCCGGTTTGGCCCATGAGATTAAAAACCCCTTGGCGGGCATTAAAGCAGCGGTAGAAGTTTTCTCCGAGGAATTGACTCTCTCCCGAGAAAACCAGGAGACTTTACAAAAAGTGATTTCTGAGATTAAGAGGCTCGAATCCCTGATGAAAAGCCTGCTCGATTTCGCCCGTCCGGCGAAGCCCCAATTCGTGAGCGTAGACCTAAATAGCATTCTGGAATCCACCATCGCCTTTCTGCTCAAGCAGCCTTCCTTTTCTCAGAAGAAAACGAAAGGCACCGAAATTGTGAAGGACTTTGGAGCGCATCTTCCGGAAGTCACCGCCGACCCACAGCAGTTACGTCAGGTATTCATGAATCTGCTGCTGAATGCCAACGAGGCGATGCCCGATGGAGGGACGGTGACCGTGAGAACCTTCCTGGATCCCTCAGGCTCAATCCAAATATCCATAGCCGATACGGGCCCGGGGATTCGGGAAGATTTCCTGGACAAGGTTTTTCAACCCTTTTTTACGACCAAGCCCAAAGGAACAGGGCTGGGCCTGGCGATTAGTAAACAACTCATCGAACAGCACAGGGGTGTCATAAACGTAGAGAATAATCACAACCGAGGGGCTACCTTTAAGATTAAAATCCCTGTAATACAGCCAGAAAGGACAGAAAGGCAGGAAACATGGCCAGGATCTTTATCCTCGATGACGATGAATTGATTACCTCTATGCTCTCCAAGCTTTTGCAGAACGAAGGTTATGAGGTGCGGACCGAGACCGAAACCTTCCGTAATATTACCCAGCAGATTGAATCTTGGTCTCCCGATGTAATCTTACTCGATATTTTACTTCCAGAACGGAATGGAATGGATATTCTCGAAGAACTAAAAAATCGTAATCTCCCTACCCAGGTGATCATGCTCACCTCCGACAGTACTGCTGAAACGGCGGTCAAATGTATGAAACTGGGGGCGGTGGATTATCTGACAAAGCCCTTCAATAAGGATGAGGTGAAGATTGTTATCCACAGCATTTTAGAAAAAGAAAAACTAAAGAACGAAGTCAATTATCTCCGGAAGGTCTATTCTGAATTCTTCGAGAAGGATCTGATTGGAGAATCGAAGATCATAAGAGACCTGAAATCAAAGATGGAGAAAATGGCTCAAGCTCGTGTTCCGATTATCCTCATTACAGGCGAAAGCGGCACGGGCAAAGAACTAATCGCCCGATGCCTCCACCGGATCATGAACGACGGAAATATTACAGGTTTCGCGCCCTTTATTGCGGTGAATTGTACGGCGCTGCCGGAACACCTCCTGGAGAGCGAACTCTTTGGTTATGAAAAGGGGGCATTTACAGATGCCAAGACGGAAAAAAAGGGGATATTTGAGCTGGCCATCGGAGGTACGATACTCCTGGATGAGATTGGCGATATGAAGCTGAATCTCCAGGGCAAGCTATTGCGGGTATTGGAGGAGAGAACCATAAGACGAATTGGGGGACAGAAGGAGATACCCATAGACTTAACAGTTATTGCCACCACGAACAGAGATCTCACCGCGGCTTTGGATAGGGGTGAATTCCGCGTCGATCTGTTTTACAGACTGAATACCTTCTCCCTCCATGTCCCCCCGCTTAGGGAGAGGGGGGAAGATATACTTCCCCTGGCAAAATATTTTCTTGCGCACTTTGCAGCCAAGTATAAAAACAAGATGATCAGAGCGATCTCTGCCGATGCAGAAAGAGTCCTTTGCTCCTATGGCTGGCCGGGGAATGTAAGAGAGTTACGGAATGTCATAGAAAGGATTGTCGTGCTGGAAAACAGCGAAATCATTTTGCCCGGCCACCTGCCCAAGGAGATTACCCAGCCAATTCCAGACGCCGAGAGCACAACCAAATATAAATTCATCCTTCCCGAAGGAGGTTTATCTCTGGAAGACTTGGAAAAGGATATTATCCGGCAGGCACTGGAAAAGGCAAGAAATAATAAATCACTGGCGGCCAGGCGCTTAAACATAAGCTACGATTCCTTAAGGTACCAGATAAAGAAATTCGGCCTGGAACAATAACCTCCCATTTGGTGAAAACACCAACCTACCTGGTAATTTTACCGAACAAGTAAAAACTCTTTCCGTCCAGGCAGACCGCCACTCTGATAAATTATTGTTTTTACGAACCATTTTATTTTAGAGGGGAAAAAAGAAGGTGGTATTTTTCTTGCTTATACCCGCGCCAAAATGAAGAAGATACTCATAGTAGAAGATGAAATTCTCATACGATCTTCCCTGGCCCGTGCTCTGAAAAAGGACGGGTATGATGTTCTTGAGGCCAGAGACGATACCGAGGCCCTGGAAAATTTAAAAAATGAAAGCTGCGACCTGGCGATCGTGGATTTATACCTGGAAGACGGAATGCATGGGTTAAACTTACTCCGCCAGATCCACCAGCGGTCTCCGCAAGCAAAGATTATAGTAATTTCGGCCTTTGGAACCTCGGAACTAAAAGAAGCAGCCATGATGGAAGGGATAGACGGATTTTATGATAAGCCCTTTGAGATCGTGGAAATCCGGAACGCCGTGAGGGAAATATTACAGGGAAACGAGGGATGAGATCTTTATGAAAAATTTCCGCCAAAAATCAATTTTCCGATCAGGGGTGATC
>CAYQWO010000279.1:0-5167 GCA_964421095.1 uncultured Syntrophaceae bacterium | reverse complement strand
GCTCCAGCTCTAACGATAGAGTCACCAGGGGATGTATGGGTGAAGATCGCCAGGGGGGAGATCGATCGGCCAAAGGCTCTAATGGAGGGTTTGTATAAAGTGAAAGGAGACATGAAGCTGCTGGCGCGTATGCCGCAGCTCTTCGGGGCCCGCAGAAGGAACAGGCAATAGGCTATGGGCGATAGGTTGTAGGCGACAGACTAAAGGCAAAAAAGGCCTTTTTTCTGCTTTTGTCCTTACCTATCGGCTTTTACTTTTGAATCCGGATGATCAGGCCGCCTGGGCCGAAAGCAATGTAGATGGCGGCCCCAATTGCTATGCCCCCGGCGACGACGATCAGGGCGGCAAGAAGCCACTGGTTTTCATCTTTTTTCCACCAGGGCTCCTCGTCTTGGGGAGTGCTTAAAGAACGGGCGATTTCTTTTTGAGAGGAGATTTCTTCCCGGGGGTCGGGAGAAGGGGATTTTTTCGGCGCATGATGGCAGGCAGAGGAAACCATCAGAAAAATGGCGGCCGTCAGTATGACGAGCGTTCTTTTGGCCATCGATTCCCCACCCGCTTGCTCGATAGATAGCATATTTGGGAAGATTTACCAAGCGCTTTTTCCCCAGGCTGTCGGGCGGCGGCCAAAGGCCCAAAGAGCCGCAAATAGGTTTCCCCGAAATTTTTTTGCATCTTTTTTTAAAAAAGGGCATCTTAATTCTTAAAGATTTTTCCAAATTTAGGCAGGCTTAAATTTTTTACGGAGGTTGGTGAAAATGGGCAATACGGAAAATCTTTTTACGGTTACCGACGATACCTTCCAGAAGGAAGTGCTGGAGGCTGAACAACCGACGTTCGTTGATTTCTGGGCGAGCTGGTGCGGTCCCTGCAAGATGATCGGCCCCATCTTCGAGGAACTTTCGAAAGAATATTCCGGAAAAGTCAAGTTCGCCAAGGTCAACGTGGATGAGAATCCCAAGACTCCGGCGAATTATGGGGTGCGGGGGATTCCTACCCTAATCATGTTCAAGGGCGGAAAGGTGGTTGAGCAAATTGTGGGCGCGGCGCCCAGAAGCCAATTGGAAAACATCATTAAGAAGGCGGTGTGAAAGGACAGAGATAATTATGGTGCTTAAAATTTTTCTGGGATTGGCGATGGGAGCAGCGGTTGGCTATGGGTTGAACCTGCTCTCTACTCATATCGGCAGTACCTGAGGCTTGACCTGCAACCCTTATTTGAGCACCGGTTTGGGGGCGATGATCGGGTTGATGATGGCCTTAGGGTAAGGCCAGGAAAACAGTGAAAAGTGAAGAGGGAGTAGTGAATAGGAAAGGATCAAGAAGAATTCGTGTCCTACAACTTACCACTCTCAACTCCCAACTTACGGTCTTTGAAAGGAGGTGTCTGGCGTGCCCATTTATGAGTATCAATGTTCCGAGTGCTCTCATCGGTTTGAGATGATCCACGGGGCTTCTGACAGAAACCTGAAGATCATCTGCCCCAAGTGTGGGGACCCGAAGCCGCAGCGGGTCATTTCTCTGTTTTCTTGCGGCGGGACCAAGGGTGCAGATGTGCCTTCCGTTTCAGCTTGTGGCCCAAAACCAGGCCGCTTCAGCTGAGGGTAGAAAGCAGCCCCGCCGGAGGCGGGGTTATTTACTGCTCAGAAGGTTTTCCCGCAATGCCGTCTCGTCCTTGAGCAGCCTGTCCAGGCCGTCCTTAAAAACTTCGTTGATCATGGCCTGAGCATTTTCGGGCTTGTAGAAAGGCCGATCAGTCTCCTGGGCATTTGCCTCGATGGTTTTCGTGATCCAGGTTCGGGTTTTTGCTATCCCCCAATGAATGCGCAAGCGCATCTTGGCTGAAGAGTCCGTGGTGAGTACCGCCTTTTTTGCCTCCAGCCAGAGAGCCTCTATCGTCCCCCCAAGAGCCGCATCTCCTTGGATATCATTGAATTTTTCCTTGGCCGGGTCTAAATAACCACTTACGGGAACCACTTTGAAGCCGGCTTTCTCCAGAAGCTGGACAAAAGACTTGGTAACGACTTGCTCGATGGTTCCCATGTCCGGCTTAAAAAAATTAACCGTTCCGTCCCGGTAAACCCACCGGCCCAGGTACAGCCGATCCGGTCGGGCATCTTGCATGTTGTAGACCGCCAGGGTCACAGGCTTGTCAGCCCCGCTCAGGAAAGGGGGGGTTTTTGAAGTATCATAGCGCAAGTCGAGGAGATAGGTCCTGCTGCCGGCGCAGCCCCCCAGGAAAAGGAGGCTAAGGAGCATGACCCCCGCCAAAAAGCAACTCCAATCGTTTTTCTTCATCCGTTTCCTCCTTTTTATGGTTTTAAAAAATGGTAGCTCTGGACGACCTGATCCTTGAGAATGATCTCAAAAATCTCTTTCGTTTCCCTGTCGAGAAACCCGTAGATCACGTATCCGCCCGGCAGGGTTGGGTTTTCCCAATCCCAAATTTGCTTATTATATCCATCTGGAGACATATTATCAAGAAGACTCTGCTGAGGGCGGAGGGTCATCTTTTTATTCTTTTTGGGCTTTGGTATTTGAGCAAGGCAGCGATTCCCCCAGCCTTCATCAGGGGGGAAAAATCCTCGGTGAAGAAGAGCTCCACTCCCTGGCATTTGGCCTTGGCTACGATCTCTTCCCGCAGGTCGGCAGAGCAGATTTCACCCTGGCAGTAGGGGCAGGCGCTGGGTGACCCGCCACTGCCCAGAGAACAGCATTTTGGACATCTCCAGCCCATGGCTTTGAACCGGGCATCGAGGACCATACGCTCAATCTGGTGGTTCTGCAGGGCACTCAGGGTCGGCTCAGGCCCAGCCGTGGCTTGACCCAAGGGCTCGGCCTCCTCCAGGATTTGCCTGGCCAAGGCTTCAGCCTTCTGACGGGAGATGGTTTGCAGGGAGGCAATAGAGGCTGATAGAATTTTGTGGTCTGGGTCATGCGGCTCGACGGAGGGCAAGGGGACCAGTTTCTTTTTCAAAGCAGTGGATAGCTGTTTTTTAAATTCTGTCTCCATCCCTTCTTCGGCGACCGCAAAAAGATATTCGGTCTTCCCCGCGTTGATCAATTTTTCCAAATTTTCGGCGATCTCTTTGGCCCGTTGCTTGATGTGCTCCTGCTGATGACGCTGAAATCTGGGTAGCGACCAACCCATGCGCCCGAAGCGAGTCGTGTGTTTATCTTCCCAGGAGAGGGTGAGTTGTTTTTCCAGGCGTCCCAGGCGCACGAGGAACAGGCGGGCATGTCGGGAGTGCGCCGCAACCACCGCATGGGTTTGGTAAAGGTCAGCATGGCGGATCAGGGGGAAAAGGTGGGGATAGGGAGCCAGGTCCAGGGCATTTTCCGGGGGCAGAGGCATGGGCACAGGTACGAATAAATCATCGGAGGGGCACGTAAACAGGGCTAGGCCTTTCCAGGCAGGGTCCAGGTCTTCCTCTAAATACTTCTCAATACGTTTAATACCTTTGCCCAGCAGAAACCGCTCGGATGAATGTGTGGGGAGAAGGTTGGTAAGCTCCGGTAGGCGATTCTTAAGAAAAATTTTATGGCGTTTTTTCCCGCTTTGATCAGGGCGTAAGTCCAAATAAACGGATAGAAAAGATTTTTGCCCGGGAGTTACATGAATCAACCTCTGCAGTAGTTCGTCGAGAGGCATAATTATCGACCTCCTTCTCCGGTAAGTTTGGTTTACGCTGTCAGAAAGTGTGTTGAACCACCCCCTTTTTTCCAGAATCTATATTATTTTAAGCTCTAAATCTTCTCGGGGTCAATAGAATGATTCGCTGATCGTATATGCCTCTTACCGGGGCCCGGGCGGGGAGGAACTAAAAGTAATGCAAAAGGTCAAGAAGGCTGTGGAGAACGGCTGTGGGCTGGGCTTTCTCCAAATCTTCCCTCTTCGTCACCCCCGTGGGAACGGCGAAGACCCGGACCCCGGCGTTCTTGGCGGTTTGGATATCGATCGAAGAGTCGCCGACGAAGATGACTTCCTCTTTTCTCAGCCCCATTTTTTCGATGGCGTAGAGGAGCATTTCCGGGTGGGGCTTGTTTTGGGAAACATCTTCATCCCCAACGATGATCGCGAAGAGCTTGTCCAATCCAAAATGCTCAAAGATTTCCCGGGAAAACCGCCCGAGCTTGTTAGTGGCGATGGCCAGCTGGATGCCTCGTCCGTGAAGCGTCTCCAGGACCTGGCGGGCGTCCCGAAGAAGAGAGGTATATGGCCGCAGAACTTCTTCATACTTTTGGCGGAAGAGCTTCAGGGCTTCGGGAACGCGCTCTTCTCCCAAAAGGTCGCGAAATGTGCTGGCCAACCCGTGTCCGGTTACCTTCTGGACTTCCTCAAAGGACAGGGGAGGAAGCCCCATATTCTGATACGTATGGCGGAAGGCGAGAAAGAGGGCCTGGTAAGAATCAATCAACGTGCCGTCGAGGTCGAAAATTACTCCTTTAGCAGGTTTTTCTCTCATCATATTCCTTTCCGGTGTTCTTTTAACTTACGAAGGATTTCGTCGTGATCGCCCCCGACCCCGCCCAACTCTATGTCCGGTTTCACTATCTTTCCATGGAAGTCAGAGCCGGCGGTGGCCAGCAGACCATGCTTTTCCGCGAAGGCTTTGAAGGCCTTTTGTTCGCTGACGTCATGGTAAGGAGAATAGACCTCCAGGCCTTCCAGGCCGGCATTGATTAGCTGCCGGATGTTTTCTTCCCCGGTATCCGAGGGATGGGCCAGGATGGGGGTTCCCGCTAATTCTTTTATCTTTCCAATGGCGCTGACGCTGGAGATATCTTCCATGGGTACGAAACCTGGTTTCCCACCCCGCAGGTAATCGCGATAGAAGTTAACGTAGGGGGAACCGGATCGGTCGCCGTCGATGTATGGCCGCAGCCGGGCATCGTGGCGATTTTCCTGCCGGCAGAGGATGGCTTTCAGGAAGGACATACCTGTAGGAATCCGGTCGCCAGAGAACTTTCGCAGGTCCTCCCAGGTAAAGGTGAAGCCCAACTGGTTTAGTTTTTCCAGCCTTTTTTGGGCCTGTACTTCCTTCTCCCGGTGAATACTCTCCAGCCAATGCCTCAGCGCTGGGCTCTGGGGGTCGATGAAGAAAGCGAGCAGGTGAAGGTCAAGGCCGTTATGGAAAGTGTTCAGTTCCAGACAGGGGAAAAATTC
>CAYQWO010000278.1:0-5224 GCA_964421095.1 uncultured Syntrophaceae bacterium | reverse complement strand
TTCCGATCCAGGGGATCAACAATTGCCCCCATCAGCCCGGCCCCGATGCAGAGGGCCATGAAAATGCGGTTGACTAAAAAACGTTTTGGCAGCCCAAAAGAAACGTTGGAAAGGCCGCAGATCGTCCGCACGCCGGGAAATTCCCGGTGAATGCGCCGGATGGTCTCGAGGGCAAGAGTCCCATTTTTGCACTCGACGCTGATCGGCTGGATCATAGGGTCAAGGTGAATGCTTTGGAGCGGAACTCCCCATTGCGTCAAATTCTTCACCAGAAAGTCGGCATTCTCCAGTGCCTGGTCCACGGCATTGGGGATGCCCCGCTCGTCCAGGCAGAGGGCGATAATTTCCCCTTCCCTTTCCTGGAAAACTGCTTTCATGGCTGTAAACCGATCCTTTTCGGCGGTAGTCGAATTGATTATCGGTTTCTTTTTCACTTTCTTGACCATGGCTAGCAGGACTTTCGGGTCCGGGCTGTCCAGGGATAGGGGGACATCCACAGCCGCTTCCACAACTTCGACCAGCCAGTTCATATCTTCCATTTCGCTGCCGAGGCGCGAGCCGGCATTCACATCGATATAATGCGCCCCGGCCTTGGCCTGTTCTTGAACATCAGTGGTAATGTAGGCGGTATCCCGCTTTTCCACTGCTTCATTCACTGCTTTTCGGCTGGTGTTGATTCTTTCGCCGACGATTAACATGGCCATCCCTTTCCGCTAAATTTATAAGCCTTTTTTTCCGCGCTTTGACGATCTAAATCAGGGTCTACTTTTTTTCCAGGGACTTCTCATCGGTTTTTGCTTTGAGAAGGCTTTAGGCTCCTTTTAGGAGTTTACCAATCTCCCGGATGACCGGTGAAACCCGGGTAACCCAGCCTGAGTGTCCGGCGGTCTGCAGCCTTAAGTTACTGATGCCCAGCGGGAGATCCCCGGTCAACAATTCAATCAACACCTCCGTCGGACCCATGAAACGGAAATCTTCATCCTTGAAGTGCAGTAGCCCGGAGCGGCCCGTGATTTTCCCCTTCTCCACGATGAAGTGGCTCTTGAAGGGGCTATCCGAAGCTTCAATGTTGACGTGGAGGTCTCTTTCGGCCTTCTCCAGGACGGACTTCATGTCTTTCGATTGCCCTGCCCGGGAGTCCACCCCTTCCCATAAGAGATCCGTTAATTTGTCGCAAGCATGGGGTACATCGCGGAAAAACCTGGCGGCATCTACCTGTTTCAGTTTGTTCAGGAGCCGGGCCAGGAAGTCCGGATATTCTCCCAGCAGCTTCCCGATGCCATACTTTCGGATCTCCTCCAGGGCCGGAGGTAATTTATCTTTCAGCCTTTCCGCGGGCAGGCGAAATAGGTCTTCCATGGCCTTCTTCATTGCATCGTTGGACATATTTTCCTCCCTATTCAGCATCAGGTATCCTCAAAATGTAACCACAGAGTCCGCAGAGAATTCATCCATATTCATGAATTGAAAAAGAGTTTGAGGTAAACTTTTTTGGAGAACACAGAGGTTTTCTCTGTGAACTCCTGTGGTTTCATTGGTTCAGTCTCCGGAATCGGCCTTCCATACCCTACAAAGGATCGCTCGAACCTGAGGAACCCCAACCACGGGATCATACGGAGGGTCGAGGGTCACGAGGGCATTGATATTGGAATCGAAGCAGCCATACTCAGGCTTGGGCTTCTCGGGGAACCACCAAGCGTGGGGACCGGCGACCACGTCGGGATGCATTTCCGGAATTAGCTGGGCCCGGAATTTCAGGCGCCCCTTCCCTTCTGATTTGGGCGTTTCCAGGTAGACCCAGTCGCCCTCGGCAATGCCCAGCTTGCACGCCCTTTCCGAGTTGATCTGTAGATAGGGCTCCGGGGTTAGCTGACGTTGGCGCTTGATTTGCCTGCCCTCGCTGTGCATATAACCGTGGATTCGATAGTGAGTATAAATGAACGGGAATTTCTTGAAAAGCTCGGGAGTTCTCACTGGACTTTCGGGCGGCTCCTGGTAGACAGGCAAGGGATCCACCCCCATCGCTTCAAAAATCTTGGAATACAATTCAACTTTGCCGGTGGGGGTACTGAAGGGAGGCGTGCTGGTTCTATATCTTTCATAATTCCTCGGGAACGTCAGCGTGGCATTGGGTTTCTTGAGGAGCTCATCGTAGGTGATCCCCTGATATTTCAGCATCCAGTTCAGGTAATCTTTCAGCGTATCCCAGGGAGAGACATCCATTCCCATCCTCTTGGCAATCTCAATCGCCACCTCCCTGTCGTCTCGGCACTCCCCTAAAGGCTCTACGACCTTTTTGGTTGCGGTGACCGTGCTGGAGGGATGCCCGAAGGCCTCGACAAGCTGATCGCATTCCGGGTAGAAAGCAGCCGGAAGTACGATATCCGCCAGCTCAGCCGTGGGGGTCATAAACAACTCGGATACGAAGATAAAATCCAGTTTGTTCTTCAGGATCTCCCAGTTTCTCTTGTTATCCATCTCCGCCACGATCAGATTGTCGGCGATGCACCACATGGCCCTCACCTTGCCTTCCTCCATAGCCCGGATGGTGCTGGGGATGTGGCAGAGGCCGCGCTTGTGCATCAAGGGATATTCCTTAGCTCCCATCCGCCTTTCATTGATGGCGGCAGGTGGCTTGACCCCCCAGAACATAAGGTAGGGATGCCACATTAAGGCCTCCCGGAAGGTTTTGTAATATAGGAGGTTTCCCCCTCTGGCATCCACGTTCGCGGTGATCCCGATTAAAATCGAGATGGACCTGCAGGTCTGAGTGGAGGTAATCTGTTGGGCCCCAGAACCCAACCGGATATAGATGCATCCAGGCCTCTGGATGGCATACATCCGGGCTGCTTTCACGATATCTTCTCGGGATAGTCCCGTAACTCCCGCAGCCCACTCGGGGGTATACT
The DNA here is from genome assembly GCA_964421095.1 of uncultured Syntrophaceae bacterium. GTDB lineage: Bacteria > Desulfobacterota > SM23-61 > SM23-61 > SM23-61 > CAYQWO01. The sequence goes on along the minus strand of CAYQWO010000278.1, from coordinate 2,315 downwards.
TTTGGACATGGACCTTCAACTGGTCAAACCCATAACAATAGTTTTCCACAAACTCTTTATCATAGAGCTTTTCGTTGATGATGACGTGCTGCATGGCCAAAGCCAGAGCCATATCGGTTCCTGGCCGAACCCTCAACCACAGATCGGCTCGCTTCGCCATAGGGATGGGGCGGGGGTCGATCACGATCAGCTTGCTTCCCTGACGCAGGGCTCGATGGACCACCCGGGCCTGCGCGGGAGTCGCCACATCCGGCTCTGAGCCCCAAAATACGATACATTTCGCATCGCCGTAATCAGGACCGAATTCATAGGTAATCGTATCTCCAAAGGTGACGCTGTTGGCCATCACGTCCGGGTGGATACAGGTATATCGGCCCAGGTGGGTGTTGGGCGTGGGCCAAAGCCTCTCCGCCATCTTGGTCGCCTGGATGCCGATATGTTTTTGGCCAGAACCGCAGGAGACGTGAATGGCCTCCGGTCCGTATTTCTCCTTAATCTCTTTCAATTTATCCGCGATGGTATTGAGCGCTTCGTCCCAGGTAATCCGCTGCCATTTCCCCTCTCCCCTTTGTCCGGTCCTTTTGAGGGGGTACTTCAGGCGGTCGGGATGGTACATGACCTCCGGAATCGTTGCTCCTTTAATACATACGGTGGCGCAGTTGAGGCAACGGCCGGCCTCCTCCATTCCAGTCCGCTCGTCATAACCCAGCTCGACCTCCTGAAAGGAGGAAACCGCTTCCTTCGTCGAAAGAGTGGGCATGATGTGGCGTTTCCGTTGGGCCGGAAAGTCAACATCGACCGTTTCTTGGACGCGGTGCATTGTTTCGGTAAGAGAAGGCTCCTTGGCTTTTGGCTCAGAACCAGTCAGGTACTTGATGATGGACGAAGCTGCCTTCCTGCCTGCAGCCATACTCTCCACGACGGTGCCAGCACCTACGACCGCATCGCCGGCAGCAAAAAGCCTTGGAACATTGCAAGCCATGGTCTCGGGGTCCACAGCCAGGGTCCCGAGAGGGGTCACCTTCAGTTTGCCATTGGCTCCCAGGGATGAGAGGGAGGGGGCTTGCCCAATGGCAATGATTACTGCCTCGCCATCCAGGGAGAATTCACTCCCCGCGCCTTCTTGCAGCGTCCAGGTGAGAATTCCTTCGTTGTCCACCTTAAGCGAAGCCACCCGTCTAAAATCGACCTCGGCGATCCGCCGGGTCCCGTTGTTTTTAAATTCTTGGGGAGCCAGAGATGGATGGATCTTGGCTCCTTCCCGCTTCGCGTTTTCAATCTCCCAGGGATGCGCGGGCATGGTCTCAAGGTTTTCCAAGCAGGCTACATGTACTTCCTTAGCCCCCAGGCGCGACGCAGCTCGGGCAACATCCATGGCCGTGTTCCCACCCCCAATGACGATGACTCGTCCCCGAAGCGGAACCTGTTTGCCCTGTTTCAATTCCTCCAGCAGAGGAAGGGCATAATAAACACCTTCCAGCTCCGCACCCGGAATTTCCAAGGTCCCGGGCGTCCAGCTCCCAATGGCAACCAGTACCGCCTTATATTTCTCCAAGAGGCTTTCAACCGTGAGCCCCTGGCCAATTGGCATATGGGTCCTAATTTCCACGCCCAGGCCTCTCATATAATCGATATCCGCTTGGACACTGGCTTTCGGAAGTTTGAATTCTGGGATCACCCGGGTCAGCAGGCCGCCTGCTTCTGAGGCCGCCTCATAAACGGTTACACCGAAGCCCGCCTTCACCAAGTCATGGGCTGCCGTGAGACCGGCAGGTCCAGAACCGATGATGGCCACAGTCTCCTTCCGGGTGCGCGGCACAGGGGTCGGTTTTTCCCCCGATCTCAGGACATGATCGGCTACCACTCGCTTAAGCCATTCGATCGCCATCGGTTCATCCACAATGCCCCGAATGCATTCCTTTTCGCAGGGATGGTGACAAATCCGGCCACAAACCATAGGGAAGGGGTTCGTATCCCGTATGATCTCCATGGCTTTATCGAACTTGCCCTGGGAGGCGGCAATGACGTAACCCGGAACATCCATCCCGATCGGGCAAACTTCACGGCAGGGGGGCGTTCGGTGGATCGGTGTGGCATCGACAACCGCTACAACTTTCCCATCGGCCACCTCGGCGATGAGATGGCACTTTTGATGACATCGAAGGCAAATGGTGTGGGCCTGCATTTTCAAACCTTCCCTTCATTTATTTACCACTGAAATCTGGGTTGCAAAATTAACGACCTTCGGCGAGGACGATTTTGATATGGCCGGATTGTATAAAATTGGGGGGCGTAAATCAAGGATAGCAGATCAC
>CAYQWO010000277.1:1624-5225 GCA_964421095.1 uncultured Syntrophaceae bacterium | reverse complement strand
TATACCATAACTGGCACGATGAAGCAAATATAATCGGGTTGGTTTTATGGATCAGGGAAGTGGATTGAAAGGGTAAGGAGGCAGATCTTAAAGCATCCGAGAGAAGAATCCGAAAAGTTTATGGGGAGATGGGCCCGTTCGAGAAGCTCTACACCCTTCGACAAGCATTGTCCCCGGGGAATTCAGCGGGAAATGCGATAAGCACAGAAATTCCCTTGCATTTTCGGAGCAGCTATGATATTTTTCCTTCCACTAACCCGCAAAAAATCTTCCGTGGAGAAACTGGCATGATTCACCGTAACGAGCCCCGGCGGTATTTATTTTATTTCCTTCTGTTCCTTCCCCTCTTTTTCATTTTCGGCCCCCTGAATGCGCAAGAATGGCAAATCATCCGGGTAGGCAAAGGGGATACGATCAGCTACCTTTCCTTTAAATTATACGGAATGTACGATGCCAGGATAGAAGCTCTCCTGCGCCGGGAAAATCCCAGGGTGAAAGACCTCAATGTAATCTACGCTGGCCAGCAGCTGCGCTTTCCGGCCCCGGAGACCGTAAGAAAAATGCTGCTGGAGGAAATCGCGAAGCCCGCTAAGGAGATGGAACCAAAAGAAGCTCGCCCGCTCAAAGAGGCCCCTCCAGGGGAAGAAACTGTTTCCGCCGCCCGAGTCCGGGCCAATAAGGGAGTGATCACGTTTCTGGAGGGCGAGGCCCGGGTGAAGAAAGCCAGGGAAGCCGAATGGTCTCCAGCGGGACCCAACATGATTTTGTGGCAAAATGACCAAATCAGAGTGCTGGCCAAATCCCGCGCCGAGCTGATCCTGGATAATCAGACTGTCCTACGGCTTTCGGAAAACACCTGGCTGACTATCCAGAACCTCGAAGAAGAGACGGCAAGCCAGAAAGAGACGGGCCGGATGCAGCTTTCCCTGGGCAAATTATGGACCCGGACCGCCAAGCTTTTCAACCCCTCTTCTCGGTATGATGTCACCACCCCCACAGCCATTGCCGGGGTCACGGGGACCGTATACCTGGTGAAAGTGGCGGATGACAAGACCACGAGCATCCAAGTCTTCCAGGGGGCAGTGAATGTTTACAACCCATTTCCCCCGGCCAAGCCTTCCCTGCCCGGGCAGAGGACGCAACTGGGCCAACCGCAAGAGGTAACCGGGCCGGTTGAGGTTCCGGGGCCAACGGCAATTTCGCGCGAAGAATGGACAAAGATTATCCTGCGCCAGTTCCAGCAGATCACCGTGACAGAGCGGGATATTTCCCGTCCCATCTCTTTTGACATGCAGAAGGAGCGGCAAGACGAGTGGGTTCGCTGGAATGAAGAAAGAGACTCAGACTTCCAGCCTCCAGCAAGGCCGCGTTGATCGGGAGTTTCTTTGGCCCACACTTGAAAGATGCTTATGAGGATCGCTCAGCGAAACCCGGCGAAGAAAAGCGCGGCTCTGGACACGATTCTTGGGCTGGGAGTGACTCTCCTGGTGGCCATACTTTTTTTCCTTCCTCTGGAATTTTTCGAGATGGCCCAAGGCAAACTCTACGACCTTAGCCTCAGAATTAGGGGCTTTACCCCGGCTCCCAAAAGCGTGACGATCGTGGCCATTGATGACCCTTCCATCGCCCAGATTGGGCGCTGGCCCTGGCCACGAACAAAGGTCGCTGAGTTGGTTGAGACCCTGCACAAAGCGGGGGCCAAAATCATTGCCTTCGATATTGTCTTTTTTCCCAGCGAAGCAGAACGAGCGGCCGGCAGCGATCGTTTTCTGGGAGAAGTGACCCAGGAAGCTGGAAATGTCCTTTATCCTTTTTATTTTACCCTGGGGAAATTCCGGGGGGAGGGGAAGAAGGCGGAAGTCCCCCCTCAGATTATGAATGCTTCGCTGCTGCTCTTCGATGATCCCAAGAAATTTTTGGAATTCCCGCCCCTTTCCGGCGTAGAAGTCTTCGTGCCCATCCCGGAGGTCTGCGCAGGGGCCAAAGCCCTCGGGCACATTAACGTCCTTGCCGATCCTGATGGGAAGATCCGCTGGGATCCATTGATTGTCGAGTATGCCGGACAGTATTATCCGTCCTTCAGCTTGCAGATCGCCGCTGCCGCCTCGAGAATGACCCGAGGGGACATTACCGTGCGCGTCGGCCAATCGATCCAGATGGGCAAGAAGAAAATCCCCACCAACCCCCAGGGTATGATGCTCCTCCACTATTACGGGGCAAACCAAACCTTCCCCTACACCTCTTGCGCGGATGTGCTTTCGGGAAAGGCGCCGGCGGAGACCTTCAAGGGCAAAATCGTGCTGGTGGGGGTAACGGCTGCCGGAGTGTCTGCCGGAGCCCATGATTTCATGGCCACCCCCTTTTCCAACCGGTTTCCCGGGGTAGAAAAGCATGCCCATGAAGTGGCTTCCATCCTGGAGGGCCGATTCATTTCCCATCCCTCTTGGGCCCCCTTCATGGAATTCGGGATGGTGCTGCTCATCGGGGTCCTGCTTACTTTGTCCATGCCGAAACTGCGCCCCTCATGGCAGTTCGTTGTGAGCCTGGCCATGCTTTTGGCCTTGGGGGCCTTGATGGTCGGGGCCATCTTTGAGGGGCTGTGGGTGAAGATTTTTTTCCCAGGTCTCGTGGTCGTTCTGCAGTATATCTCAGCCACTGCCCTGCGGGCAGCGGCGGCGGAGAAAAAACCGGTTCCCGAGATGGCTTACGCTCGAGTTCTTGCCCCGCGAGCCGGACAGCCAGCAGAGGCCAATCAAACGGTTCGTCTGGAGGCCGGCGGCCCTGTCCAGAAAATTGGCCGGTATGAAATCTTGAGCGAACTGGGTCAGGGAGCTATGGGGGTGGTTTTTAAGGGCCGCGATCCGATCATCGACCGTCTGGTGGCCATCAAGACCATCCGCTTTGACCGGCTCTACGAATCCCAGGAGATCGAGAGCTTGAAGGAACGATTTTACAAGGAAGCTCAGGCTGCGGGGAAGTTCACCCATCCCCACATTGTCACCATTTTCGATGTGGGCGAGGAGGAAGGGCTTTCCTACATGGCTATGGAATACGTGGAAGGAGAGAGCCTCTCCAAATACACGGCCAAAGATCACCTGCTGCCCGTGGAGGAAGCTCTGACCATCACCGCCGAAGTGGCCGAGGCGCTGGATTTTGCCCACCAGTGCGGCATCGTCCACCGCGATATCAAACCGGCGAACATCATGCGCACCGCGCCAGCTCAGGTGAAGGTGATGGACTTTGGGATTGCCAAATTACCGAGTTCCACGCTCACGCAGACCGGGTCCATTTTGGGGACTCCTTCTTACATGTCCCCCGAACAGATCGACGGCCGCCAGAGGGTGGATGGACGTTCCGACCTTTTCTCCCTGGGTTGTGTCCTCTATGAGCTGCTCACCGGGGTCAAGCCCTTCCGGGGGGAGACCCTTCCCGCTTTGATTCACCAGATCACCCAGGTCGTTCCCCCTCCGGTTTCCACGCAGAACCCGCTGGTTCCACCAGCCTGCGACGAGATCGTCAGCAAGGCGCTGGCGAAAAGCCCCCGGGACCGCTACCAGAGCGGAAAAGAGATGGCCAGCGCTCTGAGAAAAGTGCTCCAGGA
>CAYQWO010000277.1:0-1524 GCA_964421095.1 uncultured Syntrophaceae bacterium | reverse complement strand
GACAGTCCTTTTTTGCGGTGGCGGAAGAAGAGCCGCAGGGGAATTCCGGTAAAGCCGTAGTTTTCCCGCAGACGGCGGGTCAAGTAGCGCTGGTAGGATTCGCCGATGCCCTGCGGCTCATTCGTGAAAATAACAAAGGTTGGCGGACCTACAGCGACCTGGGAGATATAGGAAAGCTTCACTGACCGATGGCGGTATAAGGGAGGTGGGTAGTTCTGGACCGCTTCCTGAAGCCATTGGTTGAGTTCGGCCGGGGGAATTCGCTTACGGTGTTCAGCCACAACCTCTTCGATCGCCGCGAAAATCTTGGACACCCGCTGGCCGGTAAGGGCCGAGACAAAAAGGACCGGCGCGTAGTCCAGGGTCTTGGTCTCCGCGCGGATTCTTTCCTGATAATGCCGCAGGGTGGATGAGTCTTTTTCTACCAGGTCCCATTTGTTGACCACAAGGACGATGGCCCGGCCGCTTTCCGCGGCGAATTCAGCGATGCGGGCGTCCTGTTCGGTGAGTCCCTCGAATCCATCCAGGAGAATCAAGGCCACGTCGCAGCGTTCCAGGCTTTTCAAAGCTTTGATCGCCGAATACTTTTCCAGGCGCTGGGCGACTTTGCCCTTGCGCCGAATTCCGGCCGTGTCTACAAAGATATACTCTCTGCCTTCTCTGGAAAAGTGGGTGTCGATGGCGTCGCGGGTCGTTCCCGGCGAAGAATTAACGATGGCCCGGGGTTGGCCGAGGAGTTTGTTCAACAGGGAAGACTTTCCCACGTTGGGCCGGCCCACGAGGGCGACGCGGATTTCTTCCCCCGTCCTCTTCTCCCGGGGTAACTCAGGGGGAAGAGCTTGGAGTACTTCATCCATCAGGTCGCCAACGGCCCGGCCATGCTCGGCGGAAATGGGGTACAACTTCTCCACTCCCAGCCGGTAAAAATCGAATACCTCCTTCTCCTGTCTTTCTCCGTCAATCTTGTTGATCACGTAAAAAACCGGTTTGGCGATTCTCCTGAGATAACCGGCGACTTCGACGTCTGTGGGCATGAGCCCCTCTTTCCCGTCCATTAAAAAGAGAATCAAGTCGGCCTCCTGGATGGCCACTTCCACCTGTTCGCGGACCTGTTGTTGCAGGCGTTCTCGGGCAGCGGGTTCGAAGCCGCCGGTATCGATCAGGATGAAGGAATGGTCATCCCAGGAAGCTTCGGCATAATTGCGGTCCCGGGTTACGCCGGGTTGGTCTTCGACCATGGCTTTACGCTTGCGGGCCAGCCGGTTGAAGAGGGTGGATTTACCCACATTGGGCCGGCCGACGATGGCGATAATCGGTTTCATAGTTCCTTAGCCACAGAGCACACAGAGGACACAGACTCTGTGCCCTCGGTGGCAAAAAATTAAGCCTTTTTCAGAGAAATATCGATGGCCAACTTTTCCCCCAGGCGATTGAGTTTCTCCAGGAGTTCTTTCGGTGAGACCTCCACCGGCACCTGCAGGAGGATCTTCATCGTGAAGATCGGGGTGCCGCTTTCGGGGGAAG
>CAYQWO010000276.1:1563-5245 GCA_964421095.1 uncultured Syntrophaceae bacterium | reverse complement strand
AGAATAACCGCCTCATTATGCAAGCGAACCCCTGAGCCTCGGCTGGAACCCCCTCGGCCAGTTGCAACACAGTCTCTGATGGGAGAGGGTCAGGGTGAGGGTGAAGAATCATCCATTCACTCAAGAGAAATGCCTATTTTCATCCAGCCCTCTTTCACTACGACCTTATCTCCCACCCTAAGGTACTTGCTGTCCTCCACTTCCACTGTCTCTACTTTGCCATAAAAATCCCTTAAAATTACATGATTCCCTTTAATGCCGATAACGGAACAGGGGGGTGGAAGGGTTAAATTTTCAGAGGAGGGGCCCGTTAACTTTATAACCCGGCTGGTTGCCTGGGCAAAATATTTAGTCTCCCCCACGGCGATGCCGACATCCTTCCCCCCCTTAGTCGCTATCTCTCCGCGAGTCATGCCTTTTACATCTTCCATAAAGCAGAAGTTTGTAAGCCCTGCGGTGAAGGCCAAAAATATTAATGTCATTAAAACCTTCTTCACTTCTTCCTCCTTTTTCAGAAATTTATCTTATTCTAACCGTCTATCTTTCCAGTAGAGTAAATTGGTCCTGTTGGCCAGGGTGGGAGGCTCAAAGTTTACCCTCGTAGTCCTTTCAGCGCTTCCTCCTCCACCGCTGACCGTCAGATAAACATCTGCGGCAGAGGTCCCTGAGCCATAGGACCCACCAACCGGTTTCATGGAAAGGATAGGAGCGGAGGGGATACCAGTCCCCACGGTCATGGTTCTGGAGCTTCCCACGCGGTGACCCCCTGAATCGAACACGCCAAAAATACCACCCCCCGTCGTAGCGCTTATTCCGTATAAGGTACCTGTTCCTCCCTGGGAACAGGCGTCGCCTCCAGAAGGGGGGGTATAGGTAGTGAAATAGACTACCCCACCAAAGGATACTGGATCGCCCAGCATCTTTTCACCCCCTCCGGAAAGGTTCATATACCAACCGTTTTTCGTGGTTGAGTCTGCGTACGTGCCCGAGGTAATATTTTCTAAATCACTAATGGTAAAGGTACTGGAGCGATTATTGTCCTTTACGGCAAAGAATTTTTCCTGCGCATTGGCATCTGTGGGATTCGTTTTGTCCCCGGTTCCCCAGGCAACCCATAGATTCCCCTTGTCATCCTTGAACACAGTGGGCGTGGTATAGATAGGCCTGATGATTCCAGTCGATGAGGCAAACAGACGTCCTCCGCTCCAGTTTGAGGTGCCGCAGCCCGATCCGTCACTTTGGGTGCAGAATTTGAACCTCCACACACTGCCGCCCAAACCGCCAATGTAGACGGTATCGATGAAGCCGTCATTGTCCGTGTCCGCAATGCTCGGGGATGCTGCAAGACTGTAGTTGAAATTCAAATCCGTTGCTCTGGTATAGCTCCATAGGATACTTCCATCAATCAAATCCACCACAAAAAATCCCTTGCCCCGCGAGTCGCAGCTTCCTCCCCCGGCGCAGTCCGAGGCATTATAACCTCCCCCGAAAAAGCCAACCCACTTTTCTTGCCCGGAAATTTTTACTCTACCCATTGCCACTTTGCTCCAGGGTTCGCCCAGGTAGGGAGCGTGAGCAGAGGTGGGGTTTATGCGCCATTTATAAACGGGGCTCGTTGTAGCAGTTGAGTCAAGGGCATAGTAACCGCAATAATTGGGATAGGTCGAGGAATAGATCGGATTAAAACCCGAAGCGCAAGAGGAAGAAGAACTCCACAGGGTTGAGCTCCCACCGCGGCCTTCTCCAAATATCACCAAAGTCTTCCAGTCCCCGGCAGATTTACTTGTGCCATCCCCACTCCCCAGCCAGACATCGGCAACAGAAACTGCCCCATCGGTAAAATATTGATGGGTAAGCCCGGTGGGGTGGGTGGCATGGGCTATATTTTTTAATTTGGGCAGGAAGTTGGGAGGAATAAAGCTCCATGTCTCGCTTCCATCAAGGGCCTTGAAGGCATGAAACTGTCCTTCATTGGTCCCCACTACGATGATCCGTAACCCATTGGCCGATGTCCTTTCATGGCTTTGCCTGAAGTCAGCAAAGGCATGGTTCGTATCCCGTGTATCCTCAAAATAACCGGAAGGGGTCCCGATGGATATGGGATTGGAATGATATATATCGCCCAATTTCCAGAGATCCGGGTTGTAAGTAGATTCTCCACGGATATACCCTACGATGGCGTCTCTTTCCGCATCCGTGGAAACGCCCAGGTCTTCTCTCGTGATGTTGGCCGTCGAGAAGGGAGTAAGAGCACCCTTATAGGTAATAATATTGCGGGTCGAGGCCGCCGCAGATGCTAATACATCCCCACTATTCCATATCGCACTGCCCACACTTCCGTCGGAATTTATGTAGTATTTCGTGAGGTGACCTCTCCAGAAAGGATCATCATTCAGGGGATTGAAAGAAGCCTCGTAAATGTAATTCTCATCCTGAGTTCTTTGGGAGGAAACAGAGGGCGTGGTGAAGGAATAAGTGGCCTCACGAATCATATCGATGGCCATTTTCACGGCCGCGACGAGGTCATTGGCGGAATAGGCAATAAAGGCATATCCCGCAAGCGATAATTCGCCAGGATCGTCCGAAGTGGCATAATAATGATCCCCCTCCCCCTCAATGTTGTGATGGTCTGTGGTTGAAGTTCCGCATTCGGTCACCGAAGATGGGTTATAGGCACTCGTATTCCCTGAATTGCCCACAAGAGGATTGTCCGTCCCCCCATAATAAGCGGCCCAATTCAGGGTATTTCTTGCCCAATGGGGCATGATTGCCCCAAAACCAACCACAAAAACCTTGTATCCAGCATCTGCCAGTTCTTTTGTCTTGGCTACCGTTCGTCTCCTTCTTTTATATTGGTCCGTTTGATCTTCCGAACCATTCCCGCTGCATGAAAAGGTATCCGCGCCGTCGGTAATCAGGATGACAAATTTCTTACGGCAGGCCGCTGCCTGCGTATCTTGACTCTTATGGTAATCGAGATAAAGTTTGGCCTCCCGTAAGGCCGATGATAAAGGAGTCCCGGCGTACGCGGAATCAGCATTAACGCTGGGAGAAGAACTGTCGGTCGGTGAACAACTGCTGTAGCTATTGCAATAGATCCGGCTGTATCTGGACCCGATCCCCCGGATGAGTGAATTACATCCGCTGCTGTAACTCCCCCCGGTATCATCACCGTAGCAATTGTAAAATCTCATGTAGCCGAAGCGAATGTTGAGATTTTGTTCATCTGTGCTATTGATGATATTGTCATGGTTTTCATCCAGAATATTGAAGATCGCTCTCTTGGCAATGGCCAGGCGGCTGCAATCCGTGGTATATGCGGGGTTTGCCGTGTCTGTGTAGAAGGGGCCGGAACATGTGGGATCACTATATTTGGGAACTGTTCCGTACGGGTCAATAGTACACCCTTTCGTGTAGCCCTGGTGCGTGTTGTCGGGATAGTATGCCCAACCGGATCTAATACAACTGGTATTATCGCTGTGTGTATACATGACCGCACCCACAGGGGTCCACAGCATGCTTCCGGATAAATCCAGGACAATCAGGGCGTCCGGCGCCGCAGAAGTAGTAAAAAGGCCGCTTTCGTCCTGAGAATAGGCAGGGGGATTTAAAAATAAGCTCCCCAGGATAAGCGCCATTAAGAAATATTTTATTTTCGGTTTCATTTTGTACTCCTTACCTC
>CAYQWO010000276.1:0-1463 GCA_964421095.1 uncultured Syntrophaceae bacterium | reverse complement strand
TAGGTTGTCGAATATTCCACAGGGCCATACCCGGCACAGATGGTAACCCGGACCAGGCTGTTATACCTCGTATTGGTTCCGGTAATGTCCACAATGAACCTCTCTTCCCCCCATTGCTGACCTCCAGCAATGGAGTACCCGACCAACGGCACGGTTGCCGGACCGGTCGTGGGGAGATAGGGCGTGCTGATGGTGTAGCGAGAATCAGGATCCTGGCTCGCGTCCACCTGAGCGTTGCTGACGGCAGAGGCCGCAAGGTTCGCCGGGTTAAAATTTTGCATGAACCGATGAATTCCTGCCTCGACGGCCGAAAAAGCTTTCTTTTCGCCTACCAACCTGGAGCTGATCCTTACGTCCTGCGTGGATATGGCAAATACAACCAGCCCGACCGCGGTTAGGATCATAATAGCCAAAATGGCGGCGATGAGGGCAAATCCGTTTTTCGAATGCGCCATGGATTTCATCAAGCCTTCCCCCTTATGCTTACTGGATCGCATGGTTCCTCGGGACCACACTGGTTGAATATATCATCCTTCTTCTCTGCATCGTATCCGGGGCAACGTCCTCGGTTTCTACGGCCAGGCTGATGGCGATCCGGCGAATGTTGGGTATACCGGCCGGCAGGGCTGCCGGGAGGATTTCATTTCCCAGGCCGTCAAAGTACCGGAACATGGAAATCCCGAGCGCATTATTGATCACGCGAACGCTCCGGGGGTTCCCGGCCACATCTCCTAAGAAAGACATGGCCGTTGTGCAGTTCGTCGCGCGGGTGACCCGCTCATTGGCCGCATCGTAAACATAGGCAATGACTTCATTGGGATTATCTCCCACGTTGCCGCTGTCGGCGATGTCCATTTCCACGGTGATGGAATTTGCGGTGGCCACCTGAATGCCCCGGTAGGCTTGGGTAGCAGAAACATTCACGCAATCGGCCGGGTTCCGCCAGATGCCTGCGACAACAATTGGGTTATAAGAGGCCATGCCGACCTCCATGGCCATGACCTCGAGGACAGCCCTGGCATCCTGATGGGCAACCACTTTGCCTTCCAGGGCCACAGAGGACCTATGCCCCGAGATCGTGGAAATATATACGGCACTCAATAATAAGACGCCGATGAACATGGCGAAGAGGAGCTCGGTCAAAGTGAATCCTTTGGCATTTCTCATATCCTTCACGCTCCTCAATACTTGAAATGTTCCTGGCGGGTGACGATCCGGCTGTCCGAGATACCGGTGGCATTCCCCGGCCAAGTAACCGTCACGCGAATCCTCCAGGTACCATTTAAGTTATCTAAAATGTTTGTCGCCACCGTAAAGGGGACATCTCCAGGCGCATCTGCGCCCAAGCCACTGGGTCTGACAGTTTTTGTAGCCGGAATGAAAGGGTTGGCCAGACTGCATGGGTTTGGATAATTAGGGTTCATGATAAGCATTTCATTAACTTCAAGTTCATCATGTAAGAC
>CAYQWO010000275.1:0-5273 GCA_964421095.1 uncultured Syntrophaceae bacterium | reverse complement strand
GGCCATATTCATCGGATGGCTGAGGCGATGGCCGAAGGCGTAAAAGAGGTGAAGGGAGCAGAGGCGGTATTGCGCCGCGTGCCCGAGACACTGCCAGAAGAAGTTCTGCAAAAAATGGGGGCGGTGGAAGCGCAGAAAGCATTTGCCCATGTCCCCATCTGCCAGGTAGATGAGCTGGCTTCTGCCGATGCCCTCATCTTTGGCACCCCGACCCGTTTCGGGAACATGTGCGGCCAGATGCGCCAGTTCCTGGATGCGACCGGTCAACTGTGGGCCAAGGGGGCTCTCGTAGGCAAAGTCGGAAGTGTCTTTACGAGTTCCGCCACCCAGCATGGAGGGCAGGAATCAACGCTCCTCAGTTTTCATATCACTCTCCTCCATCAGGGAATGATCGTTGTGGGATTACCCTATGCCTTTCAGGGCCAGATGCGCATCGATGAAATTACTGGCGGGTCGCCCTATGGCGCGTCCACGATCGCGGGTAGCAGGGGGGAAAGAGTGCCCAGTGCGAATGAGCTGGCCGCAGCCCGCTTTCAGGGGAAGCATGTGGCCACGATTGCTTCCAAGCTGATAAAATAAGCAAATTATCTAAAGGAGTTGACCAGAATGGCCAAAAGGAAATCTCGGATTTTTGCGCTGGTATTGAGTTTCATCATTCCCGGGGTGTTGACCAACATGGCCTGGGCCGCAGATATTCCCCGGATCAGCAAGGAAGAGCTAAGGTCGATGCTCGGCAATCCTGAGGTCGTTATCATTGATGTCCGCACCGGGGGAGATTGGGGTAAGAGCAAAGAGAAAATAAGGGGAGCCGTGCGGGAGGATCCCAACAAGAATGCAAAATCCTGGGCGGATAAATATTCCAAAGAAAAGACCATCGTCCTTTACTGCGCCTGACCCGCAGAAGGAACCAGTGCCCGGGTGGCGCAGGAGCTGATTTCCCTGGGATTCAAAAAAGTTTATGCCCTTAAAGGCGGTTGGAAGGAATGGTCCAGGGCGAATTTTCCCATCGAAAATAAGTAACCTCCCTCTTCCCCTCTCCCCCGGATTCGGGGGAGAGGGTGGGGTGAGGGGGTATTTTCCAGGCATTTTTTATGCAATCTTTAGGTTTATGTAGTGCTTTAGGGAAAAGAGGACATCCTACGAGAGTCTACGAACCTTTTGGGAAAGGAGAGAGGTAAGTTGCAGGCTACAGATTTGAGTTTTATGACCGCTGCGGAGCTGGCTTCGAACGTTCGAAAAAAGCTTTTATCGCCCCTGGAAATCGTAAAGGCTCTTTTAGCCCGCATCGAAAAGATCAATCCCCAGGTCAACGCCTACTGCACCGTGGCCGCAGAGATGGCTCTGGAGGCGGCTAAAAAGGCCGAGGCAGAAGTCACGCGTGGAGGGCAGCTCGGCCCTTTATTCGGCGTGCCCGTGTCGATCAAGGACCTCACCCTTACGGCGGGGATTCGGACTACTTTTGGCTCGAAGATTTTCGAGCATTACATTCCTCCTGAAGATGCCCTCATCGTCCAGCGCCTGAAGGCAGCCGGGGCCATCATCGTCGGAAAAACGAACACCCCCGAGTTTGGGGCCGGAGCCAACACATATAATGCCGTCTTCGGGGCTACCCGAAACCCCTGGAAGCTCAGCCATACTTGCGGAGGTTCCAGCGGAGGCGCGGCTGTGGCTATTGCTTGCGGCCTTGGCCCATTGGCCACTGGAAGTGACCTGGGCGGTTCACTGCGGATCCCGGCTTCATTCTGCGGGGTCGTGGGTTTTCGAACTTCTCCTGGGCTGATCCCCGTTTACCCTTCCTTTCTGGGCTGGGATACACTTTCCGTCAATGGGCCGATGGCCCGGACAGTAAGGGATACAGCTCTCATGCTTTCGGTAATGGCCGGACAGGATGATCGATCCCCGATCTCCTTTCCTGTGGAGGGAGGGGCGTTCCTCTCCGCTGTCGAGCGCCCGGACATCCGGGGACTTAAAGTCGCCTGGAGCCCGGACTTAAGGGTTGCACCAGTGGAGCGAGAAGTGCGGTCGATAGCGGGTGCCGCTGCCCAGCGCTTCGCAGAGTTAGGATGCCTCGTTGAGCAGGCGGAACCTGATTTCGGCAAAGTTCGGGAGGTCATCCGGGTGACCCGCGCCCTGCGGATGGTCACCCTGCATGCAGATAAACTCAAGAATTGGCGGGACAGGATGAACCCCAATCTGGTCTGGAATATCGAGCAGGGCTTCCCGATCACAGCCCAGCAGGCCGGTGAGGCGGAGATGGAAAGGACAGAGATTTACCATCGGGTCCGCAAGTTCTTCGAGCGCTATGACCTTCTGCTCACTCCGACAGTGGCGGTTTCCCCTTTTGCCGTCGAAATGGACTATCCCAAGGAGATCAACGGGCAGGCTATGACCAATTATACGGATTGGTTCCTGTTGACCTATGCCATCTCCATTACCGGGCTTCCGGCGATCAGCATCCCCTGTGGTTGGACCAGCGAAGGATTTCCAGTGGGGTTACAGATTGTTGGCCGGAGGCTGGCGGAAACGACGGTTCTCAGAGCTGCGGCCGCTTTCGAAGCCTTAGCCCCTTGGCACGATAAAAAGCCGCCGGTCGAATAACCTTCTGCTGCGGATCATGGACCTGTCTCGTTTAGCGGCTTGTTATGTTCTTTTCTGTTTTTGCTGCTTCTTGTAAAAAATCAGAAAATCGCTTGGAGAAAGCACCTTGACTCCCTGACGCAGTTTGGGAGGAAAATGCGCGAGATTACCTGTAACGAGGCATACCGCCTGACCCGCAACGGCAACCTCAAGAAATGGTTGGTCCCCTGGGTCTGGCAAAGAATTGGACAGTGGAGAAGAAGCGACAATGTGACCACGGTGCTCAATATAGTCCAGCAGAGCAATAACCTTGTCCATGTGGAACCGGAACTTGGAACGACGCAAAACCTCGCTGTATTCAGATAAAATGCGAGCGTCGAAATACAGCGTCAACTCACCGGAGGAAACCATGCGTATAATTTCGGCGCTGGGTCCGAACGGAGATAAGAGGCCAGCCACAAGGACATTGGTATCGAGGACTATCCTCATTGTGCGCGCTTTCTGCGCACTGTCCTAATTTCGGCGTCGATCTCATCCATCGAAATATTGTTGGTCCCCTGCTCCACCGACCGCCGCTGAAGGCTCGCCACCGCCTGAACAGCGCGCGCCTGACGGAATGCCGACAGCGATTCCTCGAGGTTCGACTCGTTGACCGCTGCAAGAATGGCGATAGGTCGCCCATTACTGGTGATAATCATCTCCCGTTCACTTGGAAGCTTTTTCCAGACCTCGGCGGATTTTCCTCGCAAGTCGCGAATGCTTACAAATTTCATGGTTTTGTCCTCCAATCGTGTACTTAATTGTGTACCCATTTGTCACTCAGTGTCAAGCTATTTTTGGCTTGTTTGGCTAAGAACCTCTCAAGCTGCCATCTCACCGGCAGTGAGGGTTGAGCGCCCAATTTGGTTGCCGCTAAAGCGCCGCCGGCGCTGGCGAATGCCAGAACATCTGGAATGGTCTTACCCTCAGAGAGGCCGACTGCGAGGGCTCCCATGAATGCATCCCCCGCGGCCGTTGTATCTACTGCTTTCACCCGGAAGGCCTTCATCCAGAATTCCTCATCCATGTTCTTGAAGAAGAGGCCTTTGGGCCCCAGGGTAATTACCACATTTTTCACCCCCCCGGCCAATAACCTTTTGGCAATTCTTGGGAGATCCTCGTCTCCTCTCATTTTGATCCCTGTTAAGGGCTGAGCCTCCAGTTCATTCGGCACCAGGAAATCTACCAATGAAAGGAGCTCGGGTGGAAGAGGGATAGAAGGGGATGGGTTCAGGAGGGTGAGCGTGCCATGATTCTTTGCCGCCTCAAGAGCCATTTTCACCGTGGGCAGGGGAATCTCCAATTGGGCCATAAAGACATTGACGCCTTGCCAGATCCGGGAGAACTTCTGAAGATCCTTCCTGGAAAGGGAGCCGTTGGCTCCCGGGGAAACGATGATCCTGTTTTCCCCTTTGGGGTTCACTTCAATCAAAGCTACCCCTGTGGGAAGCTTCCTTTCCTGCAGAAGGAATTTTCCAGGGAGGCCATTTTCAACCAAATATTTCCGGTACGATTTCCCATAGGAATCATTCCCCAGTTTTGTGATGAAGCTCACCTTTCCACCCAGCCGCTTTGCGGATATAGCCTGGTTGGCCCCTTTACCGCCAAAGACTGTGACGAGGTTCTTTGCGGTAATGGTTTCCCCGGGCTGATGGAACCGGGGGATTCTCAGGAGTAGATCGATGTTGGAACTGCCGAGGACCAGAATATTTTTGGCCATCGGTTTAAGGCCTCAACCTGGATAGAAAGAGTTCTAAGAATTTTTCTGATTTCACCCCCCAACATACTTCCAACTTTTGGTCGTCTGAGCCCCGCTCTCCGGAATATTCTGAGGTCTGGCCATAGCGTTCCCCTGCTCGAGTCTCGACCGAAATGGATAATCTTTCCTTGCGCACCAAATTGGGGTCGATGAATGCACCCACGGCCAGGGGATCGTGAAGATGGAATACTTCGGACCCGCCCCGGAAACTGCGTTCTCGGGAGTCATACCCGGTGGCCTCGATGACAAATTGGGAGAAAGAGTTGTGGAGGGGCCTTAGCCTTCCTTCGATGAATCGGGCAGATAAGAAAACTTGATGGGTGACATCCAGGGGAACCAGGGTGATCGGCAGCCCGGATTCGAAGGCCACTTTGGCTGCCAGCGGATCTACATAAAGATTGAATTCGGCGTAAGGGGTAACGTTCCCGGGGACCCGAACCGCTCCTCCCATGATCACCACTTCCTTAAGGAGCTTCATTCCTTCCGGATCTTTCTGCAGACCTAAGGCCAGATTTGTGAGAGGGCCGACAGCAATCAAAGTCACATCGTGGGGATGCTGACGCGCCAGCTCCGGGATGAGTTCGTCTGCTGGACCGGGGAAGATCTGCCACCATTCTTTCCCCTCTTTTTGATCAATTTTTGCTCCCCCCAGCCCATCTTCTCCATGAACAGAATAGGCGTAATGGGGTTCACCCTTTAAGGGTCGATCAGCCCCTTTCGCAATGATGGGAGGCTGCTGAGGCCGGATGAGAGAGAGGACTTTCTGGATATTGATAAACACTGTTTCCAAGGGAACATTCCCATTCACAGCCGTTATGGCTTTTACCTCCAGTTCGGGCGAGTGAAAGGCCAGAATCAATGCCAGGGCATCATCCACCCCCACATCGCAATCGATGAT
>CAYQWO010000274.1:0-5294 GCA_964421095.1 uncultured Syntrophaceae bacterium | reverse complement strand
ATAAATTAAAAACCTCCAAGAGAGTTTTTGGCCTCCCTTAGAGGCTTCACTTGATCATTTTTTGGTAACCCCACCTTCTCATTTTACTCCTCAGAAGGTTGAAGGTTGGCTTCATAGGCCAAATAAGGAACGCGAAGGAACAATTGTCGGAAGAATACTCTTAACCTCACAGATAGTCAAGGGCAAAATTGCCTTTGAAAATACCCTCGGTTTTAACGCGTAAATTGAGTATTTGGATTTGAAATGTTGCATTCTCAGAGAGAATACTAAAAACAGGACTTCAGGAGGGAGTACGCCCTCCTGCCCTCTCCTTTTATTGCATGATTAACAGTAATAGGAAGAAATCAATAAAGCGACATTCCAAATTGGCCCGTTCGCGCATAAGGACAAGTCAGATATATTCTGCAGCCTTTAGGGCCAAGGCCTCGTTCACCCCATCTTCAATCATGCTGGCCCGTGCATCTCGGAGAATTTTTTCAATGAGGTATTCTTTGGCCAGCCCAAAACCTCCGAATATCTGCATGGCTTCGCTGGCGACGGCGAAGGCTGTCTCGGTGGAGAAACATTTAGCCGCTACGGCATGAGAGACCGATGGGGTCATCGGGTTGAGCCGATTGTAGAGAGCCATTCTTCGCGTATTGGCCCTCGCGGCTTCAACCTGGGTAAACATCTTCATCAGTTTGAGCTTGATATTCTGGTGTTCAAAAATCGGTTTTCCGCCCTGGATCCTAATTTTTGCATAGCGCCAAGCTTCGTCGAAGGCCGCCATCGCCAGTCCTGCAAAAACAAGGGCCATTCCGCCGTTCACATAAGCCAGACCCAAACCTCCCATAGCTTTCATAAGGTCGGGATTGGGGACCACCATGTATTTTTTCGGGATTACGACGTCTTCAAAAATAATGGGTCCCTGATTCAGCGGCCGCTGACCCATTTTATCGAGCGGTTTTCCCCTTGAAATCCCGGGCAGGTCCAAGGGGATAATCGCTAGGCCCTGTCCCTCCATACCTCGAGCCGGATCGATAGCCACGTGCAGCACCGCATGAGTGGCTATGGTGCCATTGGATACCCAGGCGGATTTTTCTCCATTGACGATGTATTCATCTCCCTTTAGGACTGCTTTGACCGAAGGGCTGCATTTGGGATCGTTGCCGCCGAGGACCCAATCCGTCCCGTGATCCGGTTCGGTGATCGCCCAGCACCCAATCATTTTTCCTTCCTTATCTGCGCAAAAATCCCGGGCCAATTGCTGCATCTCCGGAATGGGGAAGAGGGCCGCATAATTGAACGGGAGACAGGAAACTCCCAGGCTGATAGTAAGGCCTGAGTCGGCATACCCAAGCTGCTCAGTTATGAGTATAGCCGCCATGGGGTCAAGATCTTCGGCCATTCCGCCCAGGGCCTTGGGAATCTGGAGCAAGTGAAGATCCAATTCCCGGAATCCTTTAAAGACTTTCCACAGGGGTGAACCTTGGGCGATAACCTCCTCGGGGGACGAAAGGCGATCGAGCTGAATTCCTGCTGGCCGCATCACCTCCATGCTGAACTTTTGCACCTGGCCAAGCATGGATTTGGTTTCATTACTGACGTTGACATCGATATCCCGGTAGGTCATATTTCCTTCTCCTGCCTGCTCCTCACTTCGGAGCCGGAGGCGCAAATCATTTCATATCCCATTTCAAAAAGGCAAACGGTGCAAATTCCATGAAACCCACCTCGGCTACCGCTTTGCCGCGAAGCATGGAATTATCGCCTTGCATATAAAGCGCCCCCAGGATTCTGACGATCTCCACTTCCACCCAGGGGTCGTAATCCGAATGCCGGAGAATGATTTCCGCCTCTCCAAACAGCATTTCCTTCGGCCTTAAAACCGTTTCCTGCCTCACCAGCCTGGGATTATAATCGAATGCGCCACCTTCCGGAGCGGGGAAATGCTTAAAGTTATAGGAGATGGCATTAATGGCTCCATCCGCTCCAGACTTTAATGCGGCTGTGAGAATTTCCTGGGCAGCCGGGTCATTGAATTTTCCGGTGAGCTTGGCCCGAATATCCATAAACCGGACCCCCCGCCGCTCCGTCCACCCTTCCACCGCACGTCCATCTCGTTTGAAGTGAATATCAGCCATCTTTTTCGGGAACCCTAAAAACTCTCTGCCCGCGGCCATAGCCATATCGTTAGTGACCGGCATGGACAGGCAATAACCGCCTTCCTCTCCATTGTAAACAGCCCGCAAAAAAAGGGCGCTTTCTTTGTAGACCACATCAAAATTTGTCCTTGGATAATTTGCGACAAACGCCATTGCAATCGGCTGATCTGTAGGCTTAAGCGGGGGCGGCAGCAATTTTGCGACGATTTCCGGTTTCGTTTCCCAGAAAATCGTCAGCATTTCAGCGCCATAAAAATCAGCAGTCGGTCTAGTATTGGCCATGATTTCCTGCAAAGTTTTTACAAACCCCATGGGCACCTCCTTTATATTTCCTGGATTTTTTAAAAATCTCCTCACAGCCCATTCCAAATTTCCTTCCCATCCAGGAATGATGCGGTTAATATTTTCGCGGGATCGGAAGTAATTTCCACGTTGGGGACCTTAAGGCCCCCAAGGATGTCGTACCCGGCAGGCAGGTAGAAAGTAAAGTTTAGCGGCTCGATCTCCCCGTTTTTCACCCCTGTCGAGTATCTCATCAAGGCTTCGAGGTCAGGCCGGTTTCGGCTCTTGCCGGCGTGCCGCCCATCGTTTTGAGTGAGGTCCGCATAACGAAAAGCGAGGCCATACAGACTTGGAAAACCCATTTTGAAGGGGAACTGTATTCCATACAGTTGGACTCCCAGATACACGAACCGGGCGAGTTTAAAGCTGGGCCACTTTCCTTTTCCCCAAATCAGGTTTGTCGCAAAAGGGTCCGGGGATTCAAGGCCCATTTCGGACATCTTGTATGCCATGAAAGAAGCAGCCCCGTAAATGACTTCCCGGAAAATATCGTGGCCGCCCGGGTTCCAGGCTCGTTCTCCTAACCTTAGCATTTTTGAGCGCTGGATAAAAATCCCTTTGAGATAGCCAAGGGGACTCATTCCCATTTCCGAAACCAAATCACCACCCGAATGGAGAGCGAAATCCAGGTAGCCTTTTTTCCCAAAATTGTCATAGATGACAATCCCATCTCCATCTTCGTCAAAGGCCTCCAAAAACTCTCTTTTCAAAGATGAACCCGATACCTTGTCTACAGCTGAAAAGTAATGGAACGCCGTTTTTTGCATGTCCCAGGGGATTTTAAAAACGTCATAAAATAAAGTCTTGGTAACCAGGTCGGAGAAAACCCCATCGCTTTCCGCCCCCAAATGCCCCTGAATGGAACCGAGTTGGCGATCGGTAAGCGCGTCCTTGCCTACGACGTAATACTTCCGGATCCCCAGGCCGCTCTTTTCCGCAGCGGCAAAGAAATGGTCCCTGGAAAGGGGGCAATCATAGCCGGAGCGGGTGATTATATTCGTGCCGTCTAAGGTGGGTAGAGGGATCTTCTGCGGAAATCGGCCCCCGGCGCCGTCTTCCAGGTCGACTTCAAGGGCTTCTTTGATGGGCACATTGCTGAACATGTAGCGGGCGCAGAGAAGGTCCACGGCCACCGGATCAATCCCCGCGAAGACCATTCCCTCCGGCTCTTTAATACCCGGCAGGACTCCCTGATGATCGAGGTTAATGGTTTCGATCCCATCGACTACATGGATCATGAAAATGCCCTGAGTCTTTGCGGCCCGAAGAATATCGATCATGGTGGCGTTGATGCCACCAGTTTTTCTGACAAGATACTTCCCGGCATCATCTCT
This sequence comes from uncultured Syntrophaceae bacterium, assembly GCA_964421095.1. Taxonomy (GTDB): domain Bacteria; phylum Desulfobacterota; class SM23-61; order SM23-61; family SM23-61; genus CAYQWO01. The sequence continues at coordinate 1,474 of CAYQWO010000274.1, read as the reverse complement.
TTTCGGAACGCCGTTTCCCGGGTCCATCTCGGAAACCCAGACATGATGAGGAATCCTTGCCTTCATTCCCGGCAATGCCGTTTGGGGCCAGCTATAATCCCACTTGACCCCGCCCTGCTTCGCCGATTGCATGGGGTAAAGCCCGATTCCCAGGTTTTTTAGAACATTCGTAAATAGGGTTATGGCGTGAACTTTAAATTTGGGCACATTCACCAGGATACAGCCAGGATAAGCCTTTGAATCATTGGGGTCATCCGGGTTACCCCCCGCCACGGCTTTGTGCAAAGTGATAGATTTAAAATTTACCCCGCCCGGAGCCTCCACCTCTCGGCCCTTGGCCGCATCGTCGAAGATACGGTTCAGGTCGTAAACCATCAGTCTGTCCGGAGCTTGCCCAGGGGGGATATAAGTTCCGGCCACGCTTTCGGCGTACCCTTTCATGGGGTCATCAAATCGATTGGGGCCAAGGGATTCAGCCAGATATCTGCGGGCGAAATAGAAACCCCACCCGCAATAGAATTCCCCGATTTTCCCTTCGATGACCGCCTCGGTGGTAATCAACCTCCTTTGCGGATTTATTATGGAATAATATCCCGCGGCCGCGTTCATGCAGCTCCCGGCTTCCCCCAAGGCCATCTGGTGATAGCTGATCCCCAATATGTCATGAAACCACCTCATCAAGGCCGCTATGAACGACCATTCCGTGCAAGCTGTACTTCCCATATCCGGCCCATGGGTCTCGGGATCAATACATAACGGGTTCACCAGATTCGGCTTGAAGAGCAACTTTTGCCCCCTTGCAATTCGAGCTTTAATTGGTTTGCTAAAACCGGTTTCAGCCTCCAGGGGCGCAAGGGAGAAGCCAAGTTTCTCAAAAGTATAATCTATTTTAGTCTTAATCTTTTCCCAAGCTTCCAAATCGGAAAGGTTGATGTATTTCTGCAAAAGTTCACCGATTCCTGAATATGATTTGCTGACATCCATCCGAGCGACCCCCACGGGGGCTCCGGAATCATCTATCCTCTGCTTTCCGATTGGCGAATCAAGGGCAAATGGGGCAGGTTTACTCATTCGGTGTCCCTCCTCAGCAGTTGGCTTCGTGGTTTCCTCCAGAAGGTTAGGGCTGATGTTGATGGGTTAACTGGGCTATGGGTGGAAATAACAACGAAGACAAGCGAAAAGTACTCTTATGCGAATGGATAGTCAAGGGGAAAATTGCCTCTCCAAATTGGCCTCGTTTTCCGGCCAAAATTGCGGATTTCGGTTTGAACTATCGTATGCCGGAAGAAAATACCAAACCCGCGACTTCAGGAAGAAGTCCTTACACAAAACCCCATTCCTCTTCCTGCAAGAAATGGAGTCCGTTATCTCCTTGCCATAGGCTACCCTCTGGGTTTACGGGGATTAGACCTGATAGGATTTCTTAAGGGATGATATCAGAATGGAGAGAATTATCAAGGCTAATTTAGGGAGC
>CAYQWO010000273.1:0-5296 GCA_964421095.1 uncultured Syntrophaceae bacterium | reverse complement strand
CCTGGAGGCTCTTCGGGCCAGCTGGATGAGGTAGATATCCTCTGTACCCTGCAGACGTATGGAGAAATGATGGCTACCCTCATTCGATGGCCTTCTGTTTCCTCTTGACAACCGACCCGTTTTGAACCAATATCCTTCGTTGTATTCCCGTCTCCTCCGAAATATGCGAACAAAATAACTCCTAACCTTCTGAAGCAAAAAAATGGGTACCCCATTTTGGTATTCCAATTCGGATAGGATCGTAAAAAGTCGTCACTCCGGTGGAAACCGGAGTCCAGACGTCGTCCCGGCGGAAGCTGGGAGCCATCTCAAACACCGGATCCCGGTTTTCACCGGCAACTCTGGATTCCGGCTTTTGCCGGAATGACAGAAAAACGTATTTTCAGATTTTTTACGAGATCATCAATTTGGATAGCTTCTTCTGCGTTTAAATTCTGGCCAAACGGATATTTAATGAAGGAAAGTCAAGATGAAATGTTCGAAGTGCCAATTTGACAATCCGAAGGGAGCCAGGTTCTGCAATGAGTGTGGCTGGCAACTGGAGATAGCCTGCCCAAAGTGTGAAAAGGCGAATCCACCGCGTAGTAAATTCTGCAATGAATGCGGTCAAAAGTTGGAGACGGAAGGGGCCATTGCGAGGAAAGAACCATCCCTTGAGGGTGAGCGAAAGCAAGTTACCGTTCTTTTCTCTGACCTATCGGGATACACCGCCATGTCGGAAAGGCTTGATCCGGAAGAGGTCAGGGAGATCATGAGTCAGGTCTTCAGGGAGATCACCTCTATAGTAAATAATTACGATGGGTCCATCGAAAAATTTATCGGCGATGCGGTCGTGGCCTTCTTTGGTGTGCCTAAGGCCCACGAAGATGACCCGGTAAGGGCCATCCGGGCTGCCAGGGAGATACACTCCTTTGTGGAGGCCATGAGTCCACGGGTTGAACAGAGGGTTGGAGGATCTTTATCCATGCACACCGGTATCAATACCGGACTCGTAGTGACAGGTCGAGTGGATCAGGACGGAGGCACGACCGGCGTGTTGGGAGATACCATCAACCTGGCCTCTCGGCTAAGCGCTCTGGCCAAGGGGGGCGAAATTCTGGTGGGCCCGGTGACCTACAAGGTGGCCGAAGGGCATTTTATTTTTGAAAAGTTGGAACCCGTCCGGGTCAAAGGGAAAGCAGAGGCAGTTCGAGTTTACAGGCTGCTCTCCACAAAGAAGAAGCCGCTTACTTTGCATCGTACCTTAGGGTTGAGGGCCGATCTCATCGGCAGGAAAGCAGAATTGGCCCAACTCCAGGAGGCCGTTCAAAAATTACGTCAGGGTAAAGGGGGGGTCTTGGCTATTTGTGGCGATGCGGGCACCGGGAAAACCAGACTTCTTGAGGAGTTCCGGGCCACTTTGGATCTCAATGAAATCCAGTGGCTTGACGGACACGCTTACGCCTATTCCCAAAACATCCCGTATTTTCCACTGATCGATCTTCTGAATCGAACCTGGCAAATTGAAGAGGGTGACCCGCCGGAATTGGTGAAGGAGAAAGTGGAATTTCATATCGGGCGTCTGATCGGGACGAAGGGAGATGTTGCCCCGTATGTAGGGAGTCTTTATGCCCTGAGCTACCCCGAGATAGAAGGAGTTAGCCCTGAATTCTGGAGGTCTGGCCTTTTGAAAGCAGTCCAGGCCATTCTCTCCGCTTTGACACAAAACGGTCCAACGGTTATTTGTCTGGAGGACATCCATTGGGCTGATCCGTCGTCCCTTGATCTTCTTCGTTCGATTCTGTCGGAGTTCACCTATCCCGTCCTGTTCATCTGTGCCTACAGGCTTCCTTTTAGCCTCTTCACCAGCCATCAGTTGGGCGCCATTGGCAAATCTTACCAGGAGATCCACCTCCAGGATCTCTCCCCTTCGAACGCGCAGGACATGATGGAATCTCTGCTGAAGTCCAAGAACATTCCCCATGAATTGAGGAAGTTCATTCACGAAAAGGTGGAGGGCAATCCCTTTTACCTGGAAGAGGTGATCAACTCCCTTATCGAATCGGGGACCCTGATCCGCGACAACAGTAACTGGAGGCTGAGTCGGCCAATCGACGAGTCAGACATTTCCCCAACGGTACAAGGCGTCATCTCCGCAAGGCTCGACCGGCTGGAGAAGGAAGTGAAGCGTATCCTGCAAGAAGCCTCGGTTATCGGGAGGGCCTTTCTGTATGAGATCCTCAACAAGATCACGGCGCTCAAAGACCGGCTGGACCATCATCTCCGCAGGTTAGAGCAGTTTGACCTGATCCGGATACGGTCTTTTCAGCCGGAGCTGGAATATGTTTTCAAGCATGCCTTGACCCAGGAGGTGGTCTACAGCGGTCTTCTTAAAAGGGAACGCCAGGCAGTCCATGAGCGCATCGCCCTCGTGATGGAGCAGTTGTTCCCCGAGAGGCTTTCAGAGTTCTATGAGACCTTGGCTTTTCATTTCAAGCGGGGTCAATCTCTACATAAGGCCGTCGATTATCTCATGAAGTCGGGCGAGAAAAGCCTCAAAAGGTATGCCATGGAAGAATCCCATCGGTACTATCAAGAGGCTTTCGATCTTCTTACGGATAAAACCGGCATGAAGGATGAGGAAAATCGGCTCCTAATCGATCTGCTCATCAAGTGGGCCTATGTCTTCTACTACCGTGGCGATTTCAAGGGCCTCGTCAGTTTGCTCAGCAATCATGAAGGACTGGCTGAATCCGTGGGCCAGGCCGAATTGGGGATGTTCTACGGGTGGCTCGGCTTTGGGTTGTATTGCAGCGGAAAGGCGAAAAGTTCTTATGAATACTTGTGCAAGGCTCTCAAAATTGGGGAGGGGATTGAGGACCGGAGGGTCATTGGCTACGCCTGCACCTGGCTTACCTGGACCTGTGCCGAATTGGGCCTTCTGGAGGAAGCCGTTGCCTTTGGACAGAGGGCCCAGGATATCTCCAGGTCTTTCGAGTCAGATCCGTACCTGTATTTCAAGTCGCTCAGCGGACTCGGGTACGTGTACTGGCAGAGGGGCGAGACGAGAAAGGCCCTTGCGGCCGGCAAGGCCCTTCTGGAATATGGGGAGAGGCATTCCAACATTCGAAGCCTGGTGATGGGCCACTTGATTATGGGTTTTGGCTACGCTATGCGGGGTGATTTCCCTGCGGCCATTGCCTGCCTGGAGAGCGGAGCCCGGTTTTCCGCAGACCCCTATTACTCCCAGAGTTTACGGGCGCTGCTGGGGTCGGCCTGTTTGCTCACCCACCAGCTCGACAAGGCTGAGGCCGCTCTCGAGGAAGTGATGAACTATAGCCAGAAGTTTGGTGTGGGAGTAATCGGAGCGATTGCGTGTGTTTTTAGGGGGGCATTGTTCATTGCCCAGGAGCGAATGAGCCCAGGATTAGAATTATTGAAAGAGGGCCGACGCAACTGCCTGGAAAACCAGAGGCGGTGCATGTATGCCCTCTCCGAGTATGTGCTGGGAAAGGTCTATTCTCAGATTGTGGAGGGAGCGGGGCCGATCCGTCTATCGACAATGGCCAAGAATATAGGCTTTCTCATCCAAAACGTCCCGTTCGCCGGCAGGAGGGCCGAGGCCCATTTCACTCGAGCCATTGAGGTAGCGAAAGAGATCGGGGCGAAAAGCACGATGGGGATGGCCTATCTCGACTTGGGTTTGCTGTACAGGATGAAGGGGAAGACCGAGCGAGCCAAGAAGTCCCTCTCCCAGGCGATCCAGATTTTTGAACAATCCGAGGCAGAAGGGTTCCTGAAACAGGCCAAAGAGGCCCTGGCCTCCTTAGGATAACGGCAAGGAGGTACCGGCGAATCGGGGTCACCCATTATTTTTGATAATTTGGAAATGATATTTACATTGTCAAAACCCTTGCTTATGGGGCAACGGCATGCTATTTTAATTATACCCTTTGAATTGTCGATAATATATTAGAATCCTGAAAGATGACAGAAGCCGGGAGAAAGGATCATTCTCCTGTGAGTCTGTTTTTTTCGTAACTGGCATGATAGGTTATCGTTATTTTTTGGGCAAAGAGCCGCTTCCTGCAGACGCACCGGACGCCGAAGAAATCCTCAAACAACTCTCCGACCTTCTTCTCCGCGAGAATGACATCGGCAAATCTCTCGACCTTTTGAAACAACAGGGCATGAGAGCGGATGACGAATCGCCAGGCCTCCAGGGGATCCATGATTTTCTGGAAGAAGTCCGCCGTTTGAAACAAAAGCTCCAGCAATCCGGTTCTTCGTCAGATCCTTCAACCATGGAGGAGCTGAAACGGCTGGAGAAGCTGGAACACGAGTTGCGTCGCGCCTCCTGGGGGTTTGACCCGGAGAAGATCGACGCTCAGGAGATCCGCGAGCTGTTAGGAGAACAGAGTTATCAGCTCTGGAATAACCTCAAGGCCATTCCCCGCCTCCTGGAGATCAACGGCTATATCGAGAAGCTGGGGGCGAAGTACACGCTCACCCCCAAGGGAATGCGCAAAATCGGCCAGAGAGCGCTGCTGGACATTTTTAATTCCCTAACCAGGGATGCTCTGGGGAACCACGAAATTCATTCCCGGGGCAACGGGATCAATGTTCTGCTGGAGGAAAGTAGGCCGTACCAATTTGGGGACCCCTTTCATCTCAACCTGGGCCGAACGTTGCTGAATACTCTTGGACGGCAAGCCTTTTCCTCACCCCGGCCCAAAAGCGGTCGGCTCCTGGACCTTCATCCCGATGACTTCGAGGTCTACCAAACAGAAAAGCGCACCCGTTCGGCCGTTGTCCTCATGCTGGACATGAGCGGGTCCATGGCCCGGGACGAGAAATTTTTCGCGGCCAAGAAAGTAGCTCTGGCCCTGCATACCCTTATCCAAACCTATTTTCCCCAGGACCGACTGCACCTGGTGGGCTTCTCGTCTTACGCCCGGCCCTTGAAAGGCAAGGACCTCCCCTGTCTCAATTGGGACCTGGACAATCCTTACACTAACATGGAAGAAGGGCTCGTGCTGGCCAAAACCCTTCTCCGTCGGGACCCCGGGCCCAACAAACAGATCATCCTGGTTTCTGACGGCGAACCAACCGCCCACCTGGAGAGCGGCAAAGTCTTCTTCCAGTTTCCCCCCCATCCCAAGACGCTGGCCAAGACTCTCCTGGAGTTCAAGAAATGTGCTTCCTGCGGCATAAAGCTGAACATCTTCATGCTCGGGCAGGAAGCCCCGCTGCTGCAATTTGTCCAGCAGGTCTCCAAAATCAACCGCGGCCGGGCCTTCTACACCACCCCCAATAA
>CAYQWO010000272.1:0-5319 GCA_964421095.1 uncultured Syntrophaceae bacterium | reverse complement strand
CATTGACGATCAGGCGTAGGATGCCAAAGTCCCTGGTATCTGCCAGGGAGAGCGCCCGGATGTTCACTCCTGCATCTCCGAGGATGCGAGTCACCTCTGCCAAGGCTCCAGGCTTGTTCTCCAAGAAAACAGAGATTTGTTCAACCTTCATGACATTCCTCCCAGCTCAGGAGTTTAATGCAGGACGCAGATTTTCGCAGATGCACCCAGATGATTTTTTCCCGCCTGAAAACAAGAATTGTAGAGATCCTGAAGATCCGCGTTTATCTGCGTCCCAAAAGATCATATCTTTCTCTTGTCAATTACCCTTTGGGCTTTGCCCTCGCTGCGCTGGATGGTCTTGGGCTCTACGAGCTTTACTTCGGCAGTGACCCCCAGCAGGTCTTTGATCTCCTTTTCGATCTTGCCTCCCAGGGCTTGGAGGGTTTTCACCTCATCAGAAAAAACCTTCTCCTTCACCTCCACCTGGACCTCTAGGGTATCCAGATTTCCTTTCCGGTCTACGATCAAGAGGTAGTGTGGTTCGACGCCTTCGATATTCATCAGGACGCTCTCGATTTGCGAGGGGAAGACATTGACGCCGCGAATGATAAGCATATCATCGCTGCGTCCACTGACCCGCTCCATGCGCACATGGGTTCGGCCGCATTTACACGGCTGGGGGTAGAGAACGGAGATGTCCCGGGTTCGGTACCGGATCAGGGGGAAAGCTTCCTTGGTAATGGTCGTAAAAACAAGCTCCCCTTTCTCTCCGTAAGGAAGCACCTCCCTAGTCCGCGGGTCGATGATTTCCGGGATGAAATGGTCCTCGAAAATATGCAGACCCCGCTTCGCTTCAATGCATTCGTTGGCCACTCCCGGACCGATGATTTCACTCAGCCCGTAGATATCGACGGCCTGGATCTTCAGCTTATCTTCGATTTCATCGCGCATTCTTTCGGACCATGGTTCGGCCCCAAAGATGCCCACCCGCAATTTCAGCTTTTTGATATCGACGCCCATCTCTTCAGCGGCTTCAGCCAGATAAAGGGCGTAGGAAGGAGTGCAGGTTAGTACTGTGGAGCCAAAATCCTGCATCACGATGATTTGCCGCTTCGTGTTCCCGCCGGACATGGGAATCACTGAGGCTCCGATCTTTTCTGCGCCGTAATGGACTCCCAGGCCTCCGGTGAATAGCCCATATCCATAAGAATTATGGACAATGTCGTTCTTTTGCACTCCTCCAGCCGCTAAAGATCGGGCCATCACTTCGGCCCAGGTGTCAATATCCCGCCGGGTGTATCCAACAACTGTTTGCTTGCCAGTCGTTCCGGAAGAGGCATGGATCCGCACGACTTGCTCCAGCGGCACAGTAAACATCCCAAAAGGATAGTTATCGCGCAGGTCAGCCTTCGTGGTGAAAGGCAGCCGCTTAAGGTCTTTTAAAGATTTCACATCTGCCGGCCGGATGCCACCCTCCTCAAATTTCTTCTTGTAGAAGGGGACGGTGGCATAGACCCTTTCTAAGGTCGAGACCAGACGTTTAAGCTGCAGAGCTTCTAGCGCTGGGCGCGGCAGGGTCTCAAATTCTTCATCCCAGATCATGAATAAGGCCTCCCCATTGTCTTTCCCAGAAAGAGATGCTCACCGAAGCGGAGCCTCTTTCCAGATGATCAAGAAACTCCTCCCTCTTTATTCCGGTTATATTTATGGGCACTGGCCACGGCGCTGTAAACATCGCCACTATACCACCCTCATTCAAAGAAGGTCAATATTCCCCCCCACGACATAATGGTCGTGCCGGAAGGATTCGGTCATTTTCTGGCCGTCCCCCGGGTCCCATTTCAGGCGCGCCGGCCCAAGCGAAAGGCTTCCAGGTTAATCTTGGCGGCTTTCGGAGAAAATCGGCGAAGGAGGTTGTCGGTCCAAACTTTTTCGGGGATGGAAAGGATGGCGGAAAGGGTGCCCAGCAGAACGACATTCACTGCCCGGCCATCCCCGGCTTGCAGGGCCAGCTTCCTTCCAGGGATACCCTTAAATTGTTTGGCTCGACCGGAGAGAACTTCGGAAATTTTCTCTGGATAATCTTGATTTCCCAACGAAACCGAAGGTGGGCTCAGGCGCTGCTCATTCAAGAAGATGGTCGGTTGCGGGCTTAAATAATGTAGGTAGCGGAGTGCCTCCAACTCCTCGAAGGCCATAAAGATGTCCGCTTCCCCTTCCTTAATCAACGGAGAGAAAACCTTCGATCCGAAGCGAACGTGCGTAGATACGCTTCCGCCTCTCTGAGCCATACCATGGACTTCGCTTTTCTTGACATCGAACCCGGCTTCCATGAAAACGTCGGCCATAATGTCGGAGGCCAAGATGATCCCTTGACCCCCCACCCCCACCAAAAGGATATTGGTGATTTTATTCTCCATCTGTTTCCTTTATAGCCCCGAATTTACACACCTGCGCACAGAGGGTGCAGCCACTGCAGAGGAACCTTTCGATGGAGGCCCTCCCTTTTCTCTTCTTCCCCTGAGGGCCTGCGCCATCTTCCTTGACCCACTCGACCGCCGGGCAACCTAAACGCAGACAGGTCCGGCAACCCATGCACAGGTCGGCGCTTACCATAAAAGATTTCCCAGGCTCAGCTCTCTCCCTGCGGGAAAGAATACAGGGGGCCCGGGAGATGATCACGGAAGGTTCTTGGCGCTGAACTTCTCGCTTGATTACCCGCTCCGTTGCCGCCAAGTCGTACGGGTTGACCACCTTGACATGCTTCACCCCGAGAGCCCGGGCCAGCTTCACCAGGTCTACCTGAAAAGTTTCCTCCCCTTGAAGGGTGAAACCCGTTCCGGGATGGTCTTGCCTTCCGGTCATTGCCGTGGTGTGGTTATCCAGAATGATAACCGTCACCATGCCTTTATTGTAAACTACATTTAAGAGCCCGGTAATGCCCGAATGGAGAAAGGTGGAATCCCCGATTACAGCTACCACCTTTCCCAGAGCTTCTTCCCCCAGAGCCTTATCCAAACCCATGGCGTGCCCGATGGAGGCACCCATGCAGACACACGTATCGATGGCGCTGAGGGGAGGAAGGAAGCCCAGGGTGTAACAGCCGATGTCTCCGGTGACGAACAGCTTCAGTTTGCTCAAGATGGAAAAGATGCCCCGGTGAGGACATCCTGGGCACATGATCGGGGGTCTCCCTGGAAGGTCCTTGTAGGCCTCTTCCGGTGCCGGGGGATAAAGACCCTGCAAACCCTTCTGAACCAGCCCGGGGGTAAGCTCACCACAAAGAGGGAAAAGGTCCTTCCCGGAAACCTCGATTCCCATGGCCCGAACCTCCTGCTCGATGAAAGGGTCAAGCTCCTCCACCACAAAGAGCTTCTCTACCCGGGAGGCGAAAGAACGAATCATCTGCTTGGGCAGCGGATAGACCATCCCCAATTTTAGGTAGGAAGCTTCCGGCATGATTTCTTTGGCGTATTCATAAGAAATCCCACTGGTGATGATGCCGACCCGATGATCCCCCGATTCGATCCGATTCTCCGGGAAAGTTTCCGCAAAGCGCGTTAATTCTTCCATCCGCTTTTCTACAATTGGGTGGCGCTTTCGGGCGTTGGCCGGCAGCATGACAAACTTCATCGGCTCTTTGGTGAGTTTGGGCGGACCTGGAGGTACCGCCGGTTCTTTCAAGAGGACAATAGACTTAGAATGGGAAACCCGCGTAGTCGTGCGCAGCATCACGGGGGTGTCAAATTTCTCGCTCAGCTCGAAGGCCATCGCTGTAAAATCTTTCGCCTCCTGGCTGTCGCTGGGTTCCAGCATGGGGACTTTGGCGAACCTGGCGTAATGGCGGTTATCTTGCTCATTCTGGGAACTGTGCATCTCCGGATCATCGGCAGTGACCAAAACGAGTCCGCCCCGCAATCCAGTATAGGACAGGGTGAAAAGGGGGTCCGCCGCCACATTCACGCCCACATGCTTCATGACCACCAGAGCCCGGGCTCCCCCGAAAGCGGCCCCCATTCCGGTTTCCAGGGCCACCTTCTCATTCGGCGACCATTCGGCATGCAAACCTTTATAGCCGTTCAGGCTTTCCAGGATCTCCGTGCTCGGCGTGCCCGGATAGGCCGTGGCCACTTTCACGCCGCTTTCATAGGCCCCGCGGGCGATGGCTTCATTTCCGGATAACAGTACACGTTTCTCGCTCATTTCTTTACCCTTGGAGCTCACCGATTTTCCATTGGATAAAATCGGCCAATCGGGACTTTGGATATTTGACCAAGGCCTTCTGGTAAGCCTCCAACGCTTTCTGTTTTTGCTTCAGCGCTTCGTAACAACGGGCCACATCCAGCATACTTTCTCCCTGGTATGGGTTGCCGCTCTCCTCGGCGTTTTTTTGATAACTCTCGGCAGCTTTGGCGTAATCCCCTTTGGCCTCGTAACAGTACCCGATTCCATTTAGGGCCATGGATCGGAATGGTCCATCGAGGCAAGGGGAGTAAGCTGAAATGGCCTGATCGTATTCTTTCAAAGCATAATGGCAATGACCGATATAGATCTGGGAAACCTGGGCCGTGCTGCCCCATCCGTGAACTGAGAGGGCTTCCCGAAATTTTTCTAAAGCCTTTCTATATTTTTCCTTCTGCCCTTCAGGGTTGGCCGCCGTATTGAATGTCTCTTGGTAAAGCTGAAAGGCTTGCTGCTGAATTACCTGAGCTTTGCCCTCCTGCCAGCGGAGATAAGAATACCCGGCCAGCCCCGCTGCTATTAAGGCGACCGCTACCACCCCATATATAGTCACTTTCCGGCGATGGTCACGCAGAAATTGCAAGGCCTTCGCCGTGGTGGAAATAAATTCATCCGGCTCTTTGAGCAACTTTTTCCGCGATATCTTTTTTGTGGGCATCGTCCGTCTTTCCTCCACTTCCCATGAGGGCTATTAGGAAAAATAAAAAAGTTCTCCCCTTTTTCCCCTGTCGAACCGTAGTCAATCATTGCCGGATGGCCAACCAGGCTTAAGGCTGGAAACTTATTGACTTAAGGTCCTTGCTATCGATTTGGAAGGTTCCAAAATCGGCTTTCCCGTAGAACTTCGAACGCTTGTCCACCCTTACTTCGATCTTTTTTTGGTCTCGCAGGATAACTATGGCTACGGTCTCCTTGCCCTCCTGGCCTTGAAGATCAAGGTGGAAAATTTTTTCGAAGGGAATGGTTATGGTTGCGCTGCCACGCTTCCCCTCCAAAAAAATCTTACCTTCGAAGCTGAATTGGGAGAGGGAAGTCTGAACCCCCTGGCTGTCAATGACCCGGACGACAAAATTCTTCTCCGGCACCGGGATCTTC
>CAYQWO010000271.1:0-5324 GCA_964421095.1 uncultured Syntrophaceae bacterium | reverse complement strand
CAGAAATACTTCCCCCGCCTTAATTTTTTAATATACTTCCCAAACCTTCCTTCACGATGGCCTCACGGACACGTTGCTTGAGTGGCGCATCCAGAGGTTGAAATGGGGCCTTGGGATAGCCGGCGGACAGCCCTCTCATCTCAAGAACAGCGATGGTCGTTGGAATATTGCCACCCATTCGCTGAATATCGCGGAGGCGGATGACCTTCATCTGAAGTTCCGCAGCGGCTTGCACCCCTTTATTCATTGTCATGTTATACATGTCCACCAGGACTTCGGGAAAAATGTTGGAGGAGCCGGAAACCATCGCTTTTACACCCATAACCGCAGCCGGGACCCAGTGCCCGCAGGTTCCGATAATAAACTGGAAATCCAGTCCCTCATTTTCCATTCGGGTCTTCATCAGGTAGAAATTCTCGATGGGACCGGTGTCTTTCATCCCTTTCACACCCGCCCGGGCCATTTGGATGGCTACATCCGGCGTAACCAGGTAACCAGATGTTTCAAAATTGTTATAGGCGAAGACCGGTATGGAAACGCTTTTGACCAGCGCGGCATAATGAGCCACCATGGCTTGGTTGCTATACTTGTTGTAGAAAGGCGGCACGGCGGATACGGCATCGGCGCCTAGAGCTTCGGCATTTCGGGCCAATACCTTACTAATATCCGTGCTCGTAGTCCCTACATGCACAATGCATGGGATTCTTCCTTTGATCTGGTCGATGGTGATTTGGGCGGCCTTCTTATGTTGCTCTACCGTCATCATGACTCCGGCCCCAAACGTACCACATACGAATAAACCGTGCAAACCAGATTTAACCAGGTATTCAACGTACTTTCGCTGTAGATCCTCATCAACCTCTCCATTTTTATCAAAGATCGTCAGGATTGGTGGAATGACCCCCTTAAATTCCTTTTTGGCCATTTCTTATTCCTCCTTTTTTGCTTTTTTTATAAATTTCTCCATTAGATTCAATATCCTTCTCTCTGGAATCTCGGAGCCCTTTTTTATAACTTTGTTTAGGAAACTTCCATCATCTTTACCATGATCTAACTCATTACGGGTGAAAGTAAATTTCGAGTTGCGGGTTTTAAGTTCAGAGTTAAGAGTTCGGACTTAATAGTTTGGAATTCGGAACACTTCTTACTCCGAACTGTCTTTGCTCCGAACTCCGAACTAAAAACCCGAAACGCGTTCCATCGCTCTATTTGATCGCCCCTCGGGTCAGTCCAGCGATGTAGTAGTCCATCAGAAAAGCGAACAATACAACCACCGGCACTGAGGCCAGCAGGGCCCCCCCCATCAGCTCACCCCAAAAATAGACATCTCCCCTGATAAGGGCTGAATAAACTCCATTGGTCAACATCATCTCTTCTTCTTTATAAATATAGGCCAGCGGGTAAAGGAACTGGTGCCATGAAATGGTAAAGGCAAACATGGTGGCAGCGATCAAGCCTGGGGCGGCCACGGGGAGAAAGACCTTCCAGAGCATCTGGATATACGTGGCTCCATCCACGAGGGCCGCATCATCCAGTTCCCTGGGTACAGCAGCGAAGTACCCGATAAGTATCCAGGTGCAGAATGGGACGGTCAGGGTGGGGTAAAGAAATAAAAGGCACCACTTGCTGTTCAGCAAACCCAGCGTGCCAACGACCTTGTAGAAAGGAATGAATAGAAGTGCCGGGGGAACGAGATAGGTACAAAAGACCCCCACCCCAAAATATCTCGAACCAAAGAATCGCAGCCGCGAGAGGGCATACGCGGCCAGGATACTGATGGTCATCGAGATCACTGTCACCAGGCTTGCTATGATAAACGAATTCTTAAACCAAGTTAGAAAACGGGTTTCAAAAAAGATCATCTTATAGTGCGCCAGTGTGGGCTTTGACTGAATAATCAGTGGTATCCCTTTGAGGCTTGCGATCTCAGCTTCCGTCTTAAAGGAGGTGATGAGCATCCAGTACAGGGGAAACATGAAGAAAAACAGGAAAGGGATGAGGGCGCCGTACAAGAGAGTCACCTTCATCTTTTTCCGCTTGGCCAGCGACCTGATCATTCTTCACCTCGGGCGATGTTGCGCAGGATAAAGAAAGCTGCGAGGCCCAGGATCGGAAATAAGAACAAGGCGATGGCCGACCCAAGGGGGAGATGATACCCTTCAATGCCGATGTTGAAGGCGTACGTTCCTAAGAGGTGCGTGGTGTAACGGGGCCCTCCCCGCGTCAAGATCATTACGATATCGAAATTTGAAAAGGTGGTGATCGTGGAGAACATCGTGGTGATGGCAATCAACTTGCTGAGCATGGGCAGGGTCACGTATCGGAAGCGCTGGAGGGCGCCAGCTCCATCAATCTGGGCAGCCTCATAGAGGGTTTCCGGGATCGACTTGAGTCCTGCAAGAAACATGATCATGAAGAAGGGTGTCCCGTACCAGATATTCGTTAGAATCGTGGAAACCCGCGCCCAGAAGGGTTCGCTCAGCCAGGGCTTCGCTGTACCGCCCACCTGAACAAGAACCCAGTTGAGAGCGCTGTGCGTGGGTTCAAAGATCCACCACCACCCCAGGCAACTCATGGCCAGCGGCATGACCCAGGGGATCAAGCAGACACCCCGCCAGAACCGTTGCCCACCGAATGGCAAACTATTCAGAATCAAAGCCAGAAGCAGACCGAGAATGGCCTTGAAGAACACAGAAGTGAGAGTGAACCGAAAGGAATTGCCCACAACCAGCCAAAAAGTATCGTACCCGAGAAGCCTTTTATAATTTTCCAGGCCTACAAACTTAGTCTCCGCTTTGTTCTCGAAGCTGAGGTAAATGGAGTAAAAAAAGGGGTAGGCTACAAGGCCTATGATCAGCACGAAGAGCGGAAGGATCATCCAATAGGCCACAAAATGTCTGGACCTCAATCTGCTCAGCAAGGGGCGAGGCGGCCATCTATTTATCGTTGAACCAATTGTGTTCATACCCGGGATTTTCCCGTAAAGAACAGGGGGAGGAAGATCCTCCCCCCAAGGAATCGGAAATTGTATTAGCTCCGCAACATCTCAAGCTCTTTGGCACACCACTTCATGGCTTCCTTTGGCGGCATCTCACCTGTAACCACTTTGCCCGTCATGACCGGAATGAGGTACTTGCTGTAGATCTGGGTTCCAATCTCAGGCCTGGCCGGGTATCCGCCTATGATCACCTTTTCGTCACCCCTAATGATATAGTTGTAAAGGGTCCCCTTGGGTGGACCCTGTTCCTGCCACACGGGATGGGCATACATGGGTTTAAGTTGTGGAATGTCGTTTCCCTGAGCGGCATCGAAAATCTTCCACTGCTGCGGCTTCTCCATAAGGTACGAGATCAGATCCTTGGCCGCCTTTTTCTCTTTACACCAGTTCCACACGCCAATACTATAATAGGCGCCGCCGCGATAGCAACCCTTAGGTCCCCTGGGCATGTCGTGATGCCAGAGTTGTGCGGCAACATCCGGATTGTCTCTCTTGGCCACGACCCAGGCAGTCGGTGGGTTGAAAACGCAGCTTCCCCTCCCGGCGATGATGTAACGGTTGTTGGAAGCATCATCCCAGCCGAAGATCTCTTTGGGCATGTACTGAGCTATTTCTTTTACATACTCAAGTGCTTGCAGGGTTTCGTTGGATTCGATGGTCACGTTTCCATCCTTATCCATAGGCATGGACCCGTAGGACAAAAAGAGCGGGCAGAGCCATTCATTGGCATCGTTGCATTCGGAAATGGCAGAACCGACCGGAAAGCCAGCCTTGTACAACCTCTTCGATGCCTCTAAGAAGGCATCCCAGGTGAAGGCATTCACCTTTTTGGGGTCGCGCTTGGACTCGTCTGGCGGAAAGACATCGACCACATCGATGCCCGCATGCTTTTTAAATAGATCGATGCGGCTAACCGGGGGCTTGCTGAAGGAGCCCATGGGGTTGGGAATCGAGAACCAGACTCCATCCTGATAATTGAGATACGTTGCCAGGTCATCGAATTTCCCATATTTTTTTTCAATGGAATCAGCCACATCGTTCAGAGGCTCTAATTTCTTTTTAAAAGCAATGCTAACGAAGGTAGACAAGGCCATAATGTCGTGCCCCGTCTCAGCCCGATACTCGGCGGAAGCAATGGTCCTGATAGCTGCCCCTGATGGGCCAATGAGGTCTATCCTTACATCGACCTTGTTCTCTTTTGCCCAACCATTTATAATTTTTGTGTGCACGTCAGTTGCCCCAGGAACCCAGTGATTCCATATCGCCATGGTAAGTTTCGGCTTTTGAGCGTAAGCCTTGTGCAAGGCGCCAGGCATGGACATGGCCCCGGCCATGGCAGCTCCACCGAAAACCATGCCCTTAACAAACTGTCTTCTCGTGATTGTTGCCATTTTCACTCCCTCCTTTCTACTATTGAATTCTCCCTTTCAAATGAATAGATGTGTCTGACATTCCTCCCTTCTCATTAGATGATTCGTTGCCCCCCTTCCTACCCCCTTGTATCCACAATTGCCATATACTCAGTCCCCGATTTGTACCAGTCCATAGGGATATGCACGCTTGGTCCAGGGACTCGATGGGTGTTCGGCCTTTAACCGTACATAAGTCTCCTTCAGGTGCCTGCGGTCCCGAGTACTTTTGAAGAGGACGCCCCCCAGCAGGTAAATGGCCTCCGGGATCGAGTCGTCATCTGGATATTCGGCCAAGAGCTTTTGCAGGGTTGAAAGAGCTTCATCAAACCGGTCTTTGTCAAAATTGGCCTTGGCCATGCCCAGCATGATCGAGGGAATCAACTCTTCTGGAGAGAAAAACCCGAGCGTCCGGTGATGTTCCTTGCCCTCTGAGTCCAAAATCAACCACATGGGGGTCCTCTTGAGATTAAACTCATTAACCAGGGCCTGCGATTCAGGTGCTACGATACGCAATGGGACCACGTTTTGACCAATAAATTCAATGACCTTCTCGTTTGCATACGTAACTTTATCCATCTGCTGGCAACTGGGACACGGGGGATTCATAATATAAAGGAAAACAGGCTTCTCCGTAGCCTTCGCCCGAGTTAGTGCCGATTTAATATTCGTTTCCCATCGGATGTTCTTTTCCATAAGCCCACCCTTTTTGATTTTCCAGACTTGACTTCCCAATCTTCCCTTTTTCGTCACCGTTATAACGCTAAAAAGGGGCGAAGACAATAGTTTTTCTTACCTGGAGATCTCCGTGGTTTCCCTGTCGCCGGCCGGGTTGCCCATCGGCCGCCAAAAAGAAGGAATGGTCGGCTGGCGTCAACGACCCAAGCCGACCAGATAAATTTTTGATTTCAGGTTTT
>CAYQWO010000270.1:0-5324 GCA_964421095.1 uncultured Syntrophaceae bacterium | reverse complement strand
CCGAGTTATATACACTCGCCGGTATTTCCGGGTGAAGTTGACAAAAGCCCGAAATGATATAAACCCCATACTTTTTAGCTGTCTCGCCCAAGGCCTCCGTGAAGGGGCCGGGAATCTTCTCCGCCTTCTTAAAGTAGTCTCTCCCAAATTCCTTGTTCCGCTCCTTGATGTAACCCGTATTGGCTAACTCCGGGAAGACGATCAAGTCCACAGCCTTTTGCCGATAAATTTTTTCGATCCAACGGATCATCTTTTCCAGGTTTTTTTCTGGTTCCAACCAGGCAATGTCCATCTGGACAGCCGCCACTTCAACTTTTTCTTTCATCTTTTTTCACCTTCTAAGAAAGTTCTCTTGACCAAAGCAGAATAAAGGCCATTGCTCTGCGCTACTAACGTTCAATTTCTGAAGATTTTGTTAAGAGAAAAATCGCTGATACCTTAAGCTACTGGTTAAAAGTTAATGGTTTCTTTTGGTTGCGGCTATGCCGCACTGTGACCTCTGTGGTTAATTCGTTATTCTTTTAAGGGGAGTTCCGCCTTCTGAAAATCCTGGCAAAGTTCAATTAAATAAGGCATACACCTTTTGATGATTTCTTCTCCCTTTTCTTTGCTGGCCTTGGTTGGGTCCCCTATCACCCCACTTTCGCTTAGTTGCTTCATATCATTATACATAAAGAGTACTGGATACTCCGCACTATGCTTCAGATAAAATGGGTTAAAAGGGGTCTCGGCCTTCATCTGTTCTGGGCGAATTAGATCTGGTCGCAAAGCCCAAAGAAGGGAGGTGGCCAATTCGCTGGCGTGACCCATCGGAAAAGATTTACCCTCCGTTAGGTCTGCACAAAGTTTGTTTTGTAGCCGCCACCAATCTACTGTGAGCACCAGATACCCCTCTCTTCTCAACGTCTCACCTGCTATGTTAAAAGCCCAGATGTTGGGAAGATGGGGGGTCAGGATCAGAAACCTTTTGAAACCATGTTTCCCCAAGCTCCGGCAGATATCTTTGACGAGCTCCGATAGCATCTCACTTCGGATCACAATTGTTCCGGGATAGCGAGCAAAAAGAGAAGAGTTTCCCCAGGGAATCAGGGGAGCAACCGGAATCCCGGTTTGTTGGGCGAGCCTAAGGGAGATCTCATAGGCCACGATCGAATCGAGGGAAAGGGGAAGATGAGGCCCGTTATTCTCATTTGTGCCTGCCGGGATGATGACTGAGTCTGTTTCCTCTGTGACCTTCTTAAGTTCTGGCCAGGTCATCTCAGAAATTAAGTATTTCTCCATACCCCTCTCATTTCCGTACCGTAAATTATAAGCCATATATCATACATGGTTGCCAGAGTCAATCGGCTTGTAGGCTTACGGCCGTTTGCTATGATTAAGGGAAAGCAGGAGCACTCCCATAAAGCAATGGTCCTTGATTCTGTTTGGTAAATTTACTATTCTGGGGAAGCCTGGGTTCATTTTCCAATTCGGGTTTGTGAAGAGAGGAAACTTGATGTCCTCGTATAGAATCGGGGTGGATGTGGGAGGGACCTTTACGGACCTCGTCCTCCTGGAGGAAGAGAGTGGAGAGATCCTGGAGATCAAGGTTCTCACCACCTACCCCAATCCCGCCGATGGGGTCATCAAAGCAATTCATGGGGCCATGAATCAGGCGCCCATCGGTGGAGAAAATGTCCAATCCATCCTGCACGGGACAACCATGGCCACAAACAGCTTGATCGAAAGGAAAGGGGCAAAGACGGCCCTTCTGACAACCAAAGGTTTCCGGGATGTCCTGGAAATTGGCAGACAGATCCGGCCGAGCCTCTTTGATTGGACCGTAGAAAAGCCCCCTCCTCTGGTCCCAAGAAAATGGCGGTATGAGGTCAATGAACGGGTAAAGAGCGACGGAACAATCCTTGTCAAACCCAGCCAAAAGGAAATTGAGGAGATCGCTCGAAAACTTATCCAAGACGGAATCGAGTCTGTGGCCATCTCCTTCCTTTTTTCATTCCTGGACAAGAAAAATGAAGAGCGGGTGGCCGGGATACTCAGGGCAGAAAACCCTAACTTTCCTATCTCTCTCTCCTCTCACGTTCTGCCGGAATACAGGGAATATGAACGGACCAGCACGACCTGCGCGAATGCCTTTATTACACCCGTTTTAAGTCGCTATACGAAAAAACTCAACGAAGACCTTTTGTCGCTCCATCTCTCCGACAAGCTGCGATTTCTGCAATCCAATGGAGGCATTGCCACAGTACAGGCCCTGGGGGACAACTGGATCACTACGGCTCTGTCCGGTCCTGCGGGAGGGGTTACGGCGGCTACTCATCTGGCCAAATTAAATCGCATCTCCAACGCGATCAGCATGGACATCGGGGGGACGAGTTGCGACACCTGCTTGATCCAGGATGGTCTTCCTGGCTGGACAACTGAATCCAGCGTGGCTGGATTGCCCATTCGAACTCCGATGATAGAGGTGAAGTCCATTGGCGCAGGAGGAGGAAGCCTGGTATGGGTAGACAGTGGGGGGGCCTTGCGCGTTGGGCCTCGCTCCTGCGGAAGCCATCCCGGCCCGGTATGTTATGGGCTGGGCGGTAAAGAGCCGGCGATCACCGATGCCCATCTGCTCATCGGTACCCTCCAGCCCAAATATTTTCTGCAAAAGGGGATTCAGATTGACAAGAAGAAAGCTCAGGAGGCCCTGGGAAGGGTTGGTTCCCCCATCGGCCTTTCCGCGGAAGAAGTCGCCGCAGGAGCCATCGAGGTGATGAACCATAACATTGCCCATTCCATCCGCATGCAGGCCATGACCAAGGGATATGACCTGGGGAGCTTTTCCCTTATCGCCTTCGGTGGCGCCGGGCCGCTCCATGCGTGTTTTATTGCCGATCAACTGGGGATTCGCAGAATCTTGTTCCCTGATTTTGCCGGGGTCTTTTCTGCCCTGGGGGCAGCCATGGCCGATTACCGGTATGACTTCGTCCAGGCCCATCCTGCGAAAATGGATCTCTTGACAGAAAATAAGTTAGAAGAAATTCTTCAGGGGTTGATGGCCAGGGCCTCAGCCAAATTGCAGGATCTGCCCGCCTTGGGCCTAAAAGTCGAGCGATCATTGGATTTGAGATACGTGGGTCAGTCTTTTGAGATCAACGTATCCCTGGATTCTCAGGCTAAAGAGCGGGTCTCCAAGGAAGAATCGGTTGAGCAGTTTCATCGGCTCCATGAAGAGTTATACGGCTACTGTGATCGAAAGGAGCCAGTTGAACTCGTGAACCTGCGCTTGAGTTGCTGCGCTCTGACCCCCAAGCCAAAGTTAGTGAAAAAAGGAGAGGCATTCGATAAAACTCGAACGGGGGGAGTTGCCCAGATCTTCTCTCCGACGAAGAAACGGAAGGAGGAGTATGCTTTTATCGAAAAGGCTTCTCTGAAGGCCGGTGAACAAGCCATTGGCCCCTGCATCATACTGAGCCCGAATTCAACCGCGATCATCCCCCAAGGGTGGCACGGGACGGTGGATGAAAATGGGACCATGGTTCTGGAAAGAGGAAAGGAAGGATGAAGGCCAATCCCATTCAACTGGAGATTATCAAGAATTCCTTCATCGGGATCACGGAGGAGATGGGGATTGCCCTTAAAAAATCTTCCTATTCCCCTAACATTAAGACGAGGGAAGACTATACCTGTTCCCTCTTCAATCACAAGTTGGAAATGGTGGCCCAGACTGCCCACCAGATCGGACACCTGGGTGCTTTCAGCCGCATCCTGAAAAATACCATGAAGGAACATCGGATCGATGAACTGAGGCCTGGGGATACCATCGTGGTAAATGATCCTTACCGGGGAGGAACCCACCTTCCGGACATTATCATGATCTCTCCCGTATTTTACAAGGATCGGCTCTGGGGTTTTGTGGCGAACCTGGCGCATCATTCAGACGTGGGAGGAATTGCCCCGGGAAGTGTTCCAGGAAATACGACAGAGATTTTTCAGGAAGGCATCCGCGTTCCTTCGATCAAACTTTTTAAAGCCGGAGTCCTGCAAGAAGACCTTTTTAAAATGATTCTGGCCAACGTGCGGACTCCGGAGGAGAGAAAAGGGGACCTACAGGCGCAGATTGCCGCCAATAACCTGGCGATTCGCCGCATCATCGAATTGGTGGAACGTTATGGGTTTGATGAACTCAGCTTTTACGCTGAAGAGACCATCCGTTATGCGGAACGGAGGATGCGTACGGAAATCGAAAAATTGATCCAAGGGGAATATACAGGCGTGGATTATTTGGATGATGACGGAGTTACAGAGGAGCCCGTGAAGATCGCCGTCACCATCAGAAAACAGGGTGACCAGATTGAGTTTGACCTCTCGGAATCCTCCCCCCAAAGGAGGGGGCCAACCAATTGTACTTCTTCGATGGCTTTATCCTTGATTATGTACACTTTGAGGTGTATTACAGACCCGGATATTCCCCAAAGCGAAGGATGTTACCGGCCTGTGAAATTAACGATTCCAGAGGGAAAGGCGCTAAACTGCCGCTTCCCTGCGGCCATAGCCGGGGGATGGGAGATCAGCCGGCGCTTGATTGATGCGGTCTCCCGGGCATTGCTCAAAGCCTTGCCCCATCGGGTTCCGGCAGGCTCCAACGGAGCGATGAATCAGATCACCTTTGGAGGAAAGTACCCGGACCGGGAAGCGCGTTTTGCCTACTACGAGACCAACGGGGGAGGTTTCGGGGCCAGGCCCAATAAGGATGGAATGGATGGGGTCCATTCCGTATCCAACACTAAAAACACTCCAGTCGAGGAGCTTGAGCTTTTCTACCCGATTTTTATGAAGAAATATGGCTTGAGGGAAAACTCCGAAGGACCAGGAAGGTTCCGAGGAGGACTGGGGATATGCCGGGAGATTCAATTTCTTACTGACGTAACTTTTGCGATCATGTCTGACCGGCAGAAGTTCAGACCGTGGGGAATTGACGGGGGAGGGGAGGCGCAGGGTTCAGAATTCTACCTTCTCTCTGGCTCGGAAAAAAGAAATCTTCGAACCAAGACTACAGGGATGGCCAAGGCCGGAGATATCCTGGTGATTCATACGGCCGGTGGCGGCGGCTTTGGAGACCCCAAGAAAAGGCCGCGGGAGATGGTCAAACGCGACCTGGAGGAAGGAAAGATCAGCCTGGAGAGGGCGAGAGAAATTTACGGGTATACCGAAACTCCCTGCCAGCCGTAAACACTCAGCTCTGGATAACCCACCTCTTTGGCCGGAGAAATGTCTGCAAATCCTCCGCATATACCATCCAAAAACCTCCCTGGCAAAGCTGGGCCAGGCGGGATAAGAAG
>CAYQWO010000269.1:0-5328 GCA_964421095.1 uncultured Syntrophaceae bacterium | reverse complement strand
AGGAGAAGGCCCTCCTAAAAAGGGCCAGAGAACTAATGCCTTCACTTCCTTTCAATGAGATGGATATCCTGATTGTGGATGAGGTGGGCAAAGACATCAGCGGCACTGGAATGGATACTAACGTGATCGGACGAAATCAATTGATTGGACACCCGAAATTTGAAAATCCAAAAATTACCCGGATCTTCGTCCGGGATCTCACTAAAGGAAGCCATGGAAATGCGACAGGAATTGGGATGGCGGATTATACGACCAAACGCTTGGTGGATAAGATTGACTATCCCTCTACCCATATTAACTGTATCAATGGGATGACTCCTGAAAATGCTCGTGTTCCTATCTTCTTTGAAAAAGATCGAGAAGCCTTACACATGGCTCACTATAACTCCGGAGTCTTCGATTCCAAAGATCTTCGAATCCTCTGGATCAAGAATACATTAGAAATAGAGTATGTCTATGCCTCCCAAGCCTTCCTTAACGAAGCAAGATCAAATCCTCGAATAGAGATCCTCACCGAACCCTTCGACTTTCCCTTTGACGAAAACGGAAACCTAATTTTAAGGTGGGACCAATATTTGTAAGCTTCAGCCTTATCAGCCTTAAGACAACCTTCGTTTGTGAGTGTTGACAAATTTCCCAATTTATCGATAATGGTGAAGTAATTCTGAAGGATTGAGTTTTCAAACTTTTCTGGAGCGGGAGGTGGAGAGTGAAAGCGCGGGCAAAGAAGGCTATGATCATCGGAATTGATTGCATGATTTTACCCATCGTGGAAAGGCTGATGGAACAGGGAAGACTACCGAACATAAAGAGATTAATGAAACAAGGTACTACCACCCTGGCCTGGGGAGAGTATCCAACAGCAACCCAGCCCAACTGGAATGTGATCCAGACGGGGGCCTATCCTGGGACTAGCGGGGTCTACGACATGACCATCCATGTGCCCGGTGAGCCTCTGGATGTAGTGCACTCGGGTTTTGACAGCAAATTTAACCAAGCGGAGACCTTGTGGCAGGTTATGGATAAGCTGAGGAAGAAAGTCTTCCTCTTCAAATACCCGGGAACCTGGCCGCCAAAACTCAAGAATGGCTACCAGGTCGATGGCCATTGCGCTCCTTCTGGCCTGATTCAGTTTTACTGGGGGAGTTCCAAGGTGGCCGTTCATCCGAACCGGTGTTATACCACTGATGTTTATAGGGCTGCTGATAAAATTACCTTTCAGCCCGCCCAAGGGTGGGTGAAGGCTCCGGAAAGCAATTCCCCCCTTCTAGAATCAGAGATAGCCATCGTTCCCGGCCCGGGGGAAATAAAATACTATCTTTTGTTTGTTGACTCGGAGGGGAAAGGTTACGATCGGGTCCTGGTATCGCCATCTCGCAATGCCTCCAAGGCCGTGGCCAACCTGAAGGAGGGAGAATACAGTGATTTTATCATCGCTCGTTTCAAAATTCCTGGTCGGCCGATTTCCGCAAGCTTCCGCATGAAGTTGATGGAGCTCAGTGCGGACGCAAAGCATTTCAAACTTTACGTCAGCCAGGTTTATCCAGTAGAAAAGTTTACATCCCCTAAATCCCTTTCCCAGGAATTGATTAAAGAGTGTGGACCATTTCTGGAATACACGGGCATGCAGCCCTTATACCTGGGATGGATCGATGATCAGACTTTTATGGATACTATCGAGTATCACACCCAGTGGGTGAAGAAGGCGACTAACTATGTCCTTTCCAAGTATAAATGGGACCTTTTCATGATGCAGTGGCACCCCATCGATTTTGTTGAGCACCAGTTTTTCCAGTGGGACCCGGCATGTTTTGCCTATGAAAAAGAAAAGGCTGATTACTATCAAGGGATTTTCGATCACTGTTATGAATTGATGGATGGGCTGGTCGAATCCCTGAGAAAACATGCTTCCCCGGACACGTTCTTTGCCGTCATTTCCGACCACGGAGTTACCCCCAGCTTCAACGAGTTCATGATTAATAATATTTTGATCAATGCTGGCCTGACCTCTGTCACACGGGAGAAGGGTGAAAGGGGCGGAGAAAGATTGACCATCGACTGGTCGAAAACCAAAGCTTTTGCCCAATATGGATGGGCGGTTCAGATTTACGTCAACCTGAAAGGCAGGGATCCGCAGGGGATCGTAGAGCCAGGGGAAGAGTATGAAAAAGTGAGGGAAGAGATCATTCAGCTTCTCCACAATATCGTTGATCCCAAAACAGGGAAACATCCTGTAGTGTTGGCTTTGCGCCGGGAAGACGCGGAACCCTTGCTTCACTGTGGACCCAACGCCGGAGATGTGATCTACGCCCTGAAGGCTGGTTATGAGGCGTCTGCTGTACTGCGGGCTACCTTGTGTGAATTCGAAGAACCTCATTATGCCGGGATCCATTCTCCAGTCTTACCGAACGCCAAATACGGAACAGGAACGATGGAAGCTATGGCCATTCTGGCCGGAGGAGGGGTAAGAAAGAATAGACGGAGAGAGAAACCCATGCGCCTGGTGGATTTTGCCCCCACTGTGGCTCACGCCCTGGGCGTTCCTGCTCCAGCCCAGGCGGATGGGTCTGCATTGTTGGACTTATTTGAATGACTCTATTCAAATATTTCAGCGAAAGGAGGGAATCATGAAAAGAGGAATTTTATTTCTGACCTTATCTTTTGCCTTGATTGTCGGAATAAGCTTCCTTTTCCCAACGCCTATCTTGGCCACTTATCCAGAAAAGCCTGTAACCTTCATCTGTGGGTTTCCCGCTGGTGGAGCTATGGACATGACAGCGCGGGCCATCACCGAAGCCATTAAGAAGTATTTCCCCAAACCCATGGTCGTGGTCAATCGGCCGGGAGCCGCTGGTACCATTGGGGCGGTGGAGATCATTCATGCCAAGCCTGATGGATACACCATAGGAATCAGTGCGGTGGCTGTCCTTACCGTTCAACCCCATCGGACCAAGCTTCCTTACGGATCACCGGAGGACTACACGCCGATCATCAAGCTGGCAAACCTGCCTATCTGCTTTGCCATAAAGAGTGACGCTCCATGGAAAACCATGCAGGAATTCATCGAATATTCCAAAGCTAACCCGGGCAAAGTCCGCGTGGGCCATCCTGGAATCGGTACCGTTCTCCACTTGAACTTGGAACAACTAAAGGTAGCGGCTAAGATCGATTTGACTGCCGTTCCTTTCACCGGGGGGGCTGAAAGCGTGGCCGGATTGCTCGGAGGCCATGTGGATGGCCTCTGCGTGCATCACGGAGAAATCTTACCCCAGGTGAAAGCTGGCAAAGCCAAAGTTATGGCCGTCTTTGAGGAAAAGAGAAATCTCCTCTTCCCGGATGCGCCAACCTTTCGGGAGATCGGTCATGATATCACTATGGCAGTTTACTATTTGGTGATTGGACCCAAAGGCCTCTCCCCTCAGATCGTATCCATGCTTCATGATGCCTTGAAGAAGGCAATGGAAGATCCGATTTTCCCCACCGCCATGGAAGCCAGAGGGTTTGAGGTGTCTTATGAGGGGTCTCAAGAGATCAAGGAGCGCCTGATGCGGGACTATCAGGTCAACGCTAATCTCGTCGAGATCCTCAAGCTGAAGGGAAAGTAAGGTATCGGGGGTTCTTGGGGTCGTTAACTGTATAGGGAGGCCTCTCGCCTCTCAAGGCATGGGCCACCTGTTCAGCAGCTGCTACACACATCCGGTACCTGGCCTCCTCAGTTAAAGCACCCAAATGAGGAGTAGTCAGAACCTTTGGGTGCTCGATCAGGCGGCGGTCGCTGGGAGGTTCTTGTTCAAAAACATCGATCGCCGCCCCGGCGAGCGCTCCGCTGTTCAAGGCCCTAAGCAAGGCTTCATTGTCTACTAATCCTCCCCTGGCTGTGTTGATCAGGAAGGCTGTGGGCTTCATCATGGCCAGCTCTTGGGTGCCGATAATGGTTTGAGTCCCTTTGTTGAGCGTCAAGTGCAGAGTCAAAATATCCGCCTGGGAGATGGCCTGGTCTTTTGAAACGGGATCAGCTCCAGCCTCTTGGAAATCCTTTAGGGAAATGGTACGAGTCCAGGCCAGAACTTTCATCCCCAAAGCTGCCCCTAACTTACTCACTCGCCTGCCAATCTGCCCAAATCCAAGGATCGACAAGGTTTTCGCCTTAAGCTCTGTTCCGGAGAATTTACCGCGCCCCCATCCTCCTTTTACCATCTCCATCCATCCATGGGGAATATGGCGGACGATGGCCAGAATAAGACCGAGGGTAAATTCGGCTACGGTATCAGAATTGACTCCTGGAGTATTGGTCACCAGGATGCCCAATTGGTTAGCTGCTTCCAGGTCGACGTGACTAACACCCGTTCCCTGGCAAGCGATGATTTTCAGGTGGGGGGCAATTTCCATTGTCTGGCGGGAGATCGGTGGCAACCCCACGATGAGAGCCTCTGCACTCTTTATTTCTTCGTGGAATAAGGCGTCAACTGTGTCCGGAATGACCTTGACGGCTACGCCAATATTTTCTATCAGCTTTACTTGATCCTGATTCCATGAAAGGGCCGCAATGATTGTTTTCCTCTTTCGCTGATTCATGATTAAACCCTCCTTCGAAGATTTTTCCTGGCTCACCCATGGAGGCGAGATGGAATCGTGTGTTTATATTTTTAATAAATCTAATTCCCCTTGACAAGTCATTCTTTCTATGGATAATAAAAAAAAGCGATTTATTAAAAATGTTACACCTAAAAAGGAATGTGGTGTAATATAATTTGAAAAGACTGAGCACTTTGAGCTCCCTGGGCTAAAAGAGATTAAGGTGGCCATAAGAGCCCTACCTATTGTTTATTTCTGTTTTCTCGTCCTGGGAGCAGCCTACCTGGCAGGAAGTTTTTCCCTTCCCATGGGGTCGGTGGACCACCCAGGAGCAGGATTTTACCCACTTTTGGTGGGGATTGCTCTAATCTTCTTGAGTATTCCTTTATTAATCCAATCGCTTAAAACCAGAGGGATTCGGAAGAAAGTGGAAGAAGCTTTCCCCGAGGGGAAAGACCTCCATCGCGTGGTGGCCATGGTCGTGGCTCTTATTTTCTTCGCGGTTCTCCTTAAACCTCTGGGATACGGGGTTTGCAGCCCTGTTCTGATGGCAGCCGTCCTGCGTTTTTTGGGGATGCGCAACTGGAAGAAGATTGTCCTGATCTCCATTCTTTCTATGGCAATTTCCTATTATCTATTCGCCTTTATCCTGAATGTTCCGCTTCCCAGGGGCCTCCTTTTTTCTTAACATAAATTCGGTACCGTCAGAATTTTCATCTGAGATTGTATGAAACCACAGAGTTTGCAGAGAAA
>CAYQWO010000268.1:1182-5333 GCA_964421095.1 uncultured Syntrophaceae bacterium | reverse complement strand
TCCGGTGGACTCCACGTAAATGGTTTCCCCATCGAGGGTCAGCAATCGGTGCTCGCGCAGTGGCACCGCTATGTGGGCCGGATCAATCCCGGGTTCTCCCTGGGCGGCTTTGATCTGTCCCTGAATCCGATCAATTGATCCAGGCCGGTCTTCGGGATGAACAAAATCAAGATAAGCTTTGCCGATAATCTCATCGGGTCGTGAAGCTTTCAGCATGTTGATGGCCGTTGGATTCGCCAGACGGATAATTCCTTCTTGATCCCGGATCAAGACGGCGTTAGTTGAAATTTCGAAAAGCAAACGATATCGCTCCTCGGCTTGCCGCAGAACTTCTTCAGTCTGTTTGTGTTCGAGAAAAAGCAAGGCATTGGCAATGGCCCCCGCAATCTGAGTGCCCACCCTTTCTGCAAGTTTCAAGTCCACTTGCGTATAGGCATTTTTTTTGAATGTTTGCAGGTTAAGAACGGCAATCACCTGATCTTTCGAGATCAGAGGGATCAACATCGCGGATCGAAATCCGGCCTTTAAAAGAGGCCGAAGGCCGGGAAATCGACCGATAACCTCTTCCCAATTCTCTTCCAAAATGAGCATGCTCGATCGATGCTGCATCACCCACTGCGCACCGGTGCCCGCCAAGGGAATGACGTCTCCCACTTTACGGCCGGCCACAGCAGGCCCGTGGACATAAGGGATCGTGAAGGTCCGATCTTGATGATTGATGACGTTGATGGCAATTCGGTCGAAGGGAATGAGTTTGCGCACGGTCTCAACGAACCACTCATATACCTCCTCAACGTTCAGCGTTGAGCTGATAATTTGTCCAATCTCGGCCATAAAGGCATTCTCTTGCGCCAGCCGATTCGCCTCCTCCCTCCTCTTTTGCAGGGCTAACTCGGCCTGCCGGCGCTGGAGGAAGAGTTGGGCGTTGGCAATGGCCCCGGCAATCTGGGCAGCAACGCTCTCGGCGAGTTTGATGTCCTCCTCTGTATAGGCGTTCGGTCGGGTGGATCGAAAATGCAGGACCCCGACAACCTGGTCTTGTGATACTAAGGGGACTGACATCATCGATCGAAGCCCGGCTCGAAAAGTGGTCAGGAGGGTGGGGAAATGCCTGGCCAATTCCTCTGGGTCTTCCGCCTGGATGAGCAGGCTCTTCCTTGCCTGAATGATCTTTTCGTTAAGTGAGCCTGCCAGGAGAATAACATCCCCGGGACGGCGGTCGGCCACTTCAATTCCCGAGACATAGGCATTGGTGATCGTGCCTTCTTCACGGTTGATGATATTGATGGCAATCCGGTCGGAAGGAATCAGCTTATTTGCTTCCCTGGCAAACCGCTCGTATACTTCCTCAATATTCAATGTTGAACTGATAATTCGTCCGATCTCGGCCATGATCGCATTCTCTTGGGCGAGACGCAGAGCTGTTTCCTCGCTTTTGCGCAAGGCTTCTCCCGCCCGTTTGTGCTCCAGAGCATTCGTAAAAATTTCACCGACAATCTTAAGCAGAGCAATGATACTTTCCGACCAGGTTTTTTTCTTCCGTACGGAATCGAACCCCAAGAAACCAATTAGCTTTTCCCGGAAAACCATCGGAACGACAATCAGAGATTGAATTTCCTGCATGCGGAAGTGATCTCTTTCGGCCTTGGCTTCCGCTGGCAATTCGGCCACCTTCGGAACGTGAAATACCTCAAGGTTTTTGATTTTTTTTGCAAACCAGGGGAGTTCTTCGTCCACGAGTATCCC
This sequence comes from uncultured Syntrophaceae bacterium, assembly GCA_964421095.1. Lineage (GTDB taxonomy): Bacteria > Desulfobacterota > SM23-61 > SM23-61 > SM23-61 > CAYQWO01. The sequence goes on along the minus strand of CAYQWO010000268.1, from coordinate 3,587 downwards.
TTTGAGATTCGCAATTTGGGGGGTGATTCCTTTTGCACACCACTCGTGAGTGTTATCCATTTTCTTCCCATCTTCAGAAAACAGGAAGACATAACTACGATCTACGCCATCAAATTCACCAATTCTCTCCAAGGCCTGCATAATTCCTTGGTCAAACTGGTCATGGGCAAGGGTGAGAAAATTTGTAGATATGGAAGTTATGACGCTTTCGAACTCCGCTCGATAGCGCAGTGCCTCCTCAGCATGCTTGCGCTGCTCTTGCGAGGCGTTCAATTTCGCCATCTTGCCGCGCATGGACCTTCTCTCCAGAAGTTTTTCTTTTATCTCACCCTTAGCTTGCAAATTGGAGCCCTCTTGAGGAGGCATGGAAAATCTCGACGTTGGCCTATATCGACGGTAATGAGAGTCCGAATAAAGCAAAAAACCTAAATTATTTCAATCCCTTAATTCTTCCATAAGCGTTTCCGTGATTCGCTTTGTATGAGTATTCCCTATGCCCCCAGACTTAACAAATAAAATATCGTCAATTCTTTCAACAATCTTGACTGCGCCAGCTGCTCTGCTAATGAGCCAGCGTGGTGAGGGTCAAAGAAATAGATGGGGTGGAAGACAATGCCAGGGATGGAACCACAGAAGCCACAGAGAACCACTCTGTGTCCTCAAAAAAGCAGATAAAAAAGCAAAGACATGGGGGGGTGGAAAATAGATAATTTCTCTGCGTTCTCTGTGGTTAGATTTCGACAATACGTAGAAAGGGGCAAGGGGGGATTTTTCTCCCGCTATAGCGGGACGGGATTCGCGGGAGGCTCCCCGCCATGGATGATTAGTAGGAAAGGTCAATCAACATCAACATCGACGGGTTGTTGACAATTCCGGCACCTCTTCGCCCCCCGAAATAACTTATAATCACAATGAGGACAATGGTAGCGCTTTTCCTCCTCCTCCATCCATTTCTCAGTTCCCAGCTCTCTCCAGGCTGGAATGGAGCGGAATATTACTTTTTTCCCCACCGGGATGGGGAAATCATCGATGAATTTGCAAGGGAAATCATTACACTGATGGCATCCCTCGAGGCCTTTTTGCTTTACACAAGACCTGATGGGACAGACTTGACAGTATTTGAACAAATCATCAGAGAGGCATCCTTTGCAGTGTATATCCTCTAAACTAACCCCGTAAACCTTTGGTAATCGCTCTTTAAATTTGAGGTTGTTATCTCTGTGGGCAATGTAAATCGCACAGACCCCACAGTACAACCCACAAGGAGCTGCCAGTTCCTTTTTGTTTTCCATTCTCCCCTCCAAGAATTGCGTCCGAACAGTACATTTAGAGTATTGTGGACAAATATTACCACAAAAGGCATTATCTTTTCCATTCCATAAAAAATGTTCGATAATTTCTGGCTAGATATCATTTTAAAAATTGCTTGACATGCCCCCAGCGGACGGGAGATTCGCGAAGTCGAAATTGGCTGGGAATAGAGCTTTTTTCAGGGGTATGCTTCATTTCCGCAAGCATAAGGAAGGATAAAGAAGCTGGTATTATTTCCTTGAAAATTTTTTGTGTCTAATATATACGTCTATCATCTTTGAAGTAAGCCACATGAAAGCAGGATTTTAACGGAATTACCGTAAGGAAATTTTATTTTCGAAGGGAGGATGTAAGATGAGCCAGAATAGACTCTATAACCTTATCGATTGCAGCCAGGTGGACGTAAAAGAATGGCTGCAGGAGACCGATGTTTGTCTGGTCCCGATCGGGAGTTGTGAACAGCATGGCGATCATTTACCCTTGCGAACAGACAGTATTACCGCCGAGGTGATCACCGCGCGGGCGGCCAAGAAAGCAAACGTTCCCCATACTCCTCTGATCTGGTGCGGTTATTCTCCCCAGCATATGCGGGAGCCGAACAAGGGAGCTGGCACCATCACCCTGCGATCGGCGACGCTTTGCGCCATTCTTTATGACATCGGCCGGAGTTTAATCCATCATGGCTTCAACAAGATTATTTATGTGACCGGGCATGGCTCCAACATCAAGGTTTTGGACCCCATGCTGCGGAACCTGCGGTACGAAACCGAAGCCTTCGTTGCCATGTACAAAGCCTATTCCGAGAGAGATTTATCTTTGGTGCAAGATATCATAGAGAATCCCAAGGAAGAAACGCCCGGCTGGCATTGCAGCGAGATGGAAACAGCACAGGATATGGCCTACAATATGAAGCTGGTGAGAATGGACCGGGCTGTTAAAGAGTTCGTTCATGCTCCGAAATGGATGGGAGAAGCCTTTACCAAGGCAGATGGATCTGCCGGGGTCATATTCCAAGGCCAGGAATATATCGTCGTTCCCATGGAACATCACGAATATAGCGACTCGGGAGTCGTGGGGAACCCCTTCCGGGCCAC
>CAYQWO010000268.1:0-1082 GCA_964421095.1 uncultured Syntrophaceae bacterium | reverse complement strand
CAGAAATTCGGACTGGATGGGCGGGTTGCTCTGGTCACCGGAGCCAGCCGGGGACTTGGTCAGGGAATGGCGATCGCCCTGGGCAGCGCAGGAGCGAGCGTGGCCCTGGTCGCGCGGACCAAGGGGTCATTAGAAGAAACCGCCAAATTGGTTGAAAAGGAAGGCAGTAAAGCCTACGTCCTGCAGGCAGATATCTCTAAAATCTTGGAAGCCGAAAGGGTAGTTAAGCAGACAGTTGAGCATTTTGGGCAACTGAATATTCTATTGAATAGCGTGGGAAGCCAGGTCCGCAAACCCGTCCTGGAAATTTCTGAACAGGAATGGGATTATCTGATCGGCGTGAACTTGAAATCGGTTTACTTTGTAACGCAAGCCGCGGCCAGGGAGATGATCAAAGTTAAAAAAGGCAAGATCATCAACATCACCTCCTTAACCAGTTTCATCGGTTTACCCAACGTGAGTATCTACGGAGCGAGCAAAGGGGGCATCGCTGCCCTGACCCGCCAATGGGCCATTGAGTGGGCGAAGTATAACATCAACGTGAACGCCATCGGTCCGGGATATTTTAAAACGGCCTTAACTGCTGACTTGTTTAAAGATGAAACTAGGTTCAAATGGGTGCTCAGCAGAATCCCCCTGGGCCGGACCGGAGTGCCGGAGGATTTGGCTGGGACGGCTGTTTTTCTGGCTTCCGATGCTTCGGATTATATCACCGGGCAGATCATCAACGTAGATGGCGGATGGCTGGCGGGTTGAAACAGGAGGGGTTAAATCATGGAGAAATGTGAAGCCCCATTTCTATTGGGGATCGATGTAGGAACTACCGGGTGTAAGACGGAGCTGATGGATGTCGCTGGAAACTCTGCGGCTCGCTCCTATCGAGAATACCCTTTGATTTTTCCCAAGGTCTCTTGGGTGGAACACAATGCCGAGACGGGGTGGTGGAAAGCGACCGTGGACACCATTCAAGAGGTTCTCCGCCAGAGCAAGGTCGACCCCCAGGAGATAAAAGGAGTTTCGATCAGCTGCACGAATGCTCTTGTTCCCGTGGATAAGGAAGGAAACATGCTGCGGCCGGGGAT
>CAYQWO010000267.1:0-5349 GCA_964421095.1 uncultured Syntrophaceae bacterium | reverse complement strand
CGGGCCCCCATGAGAATCACCACGTCCCCTGGCTTTACCCGCTGTTTAAGGCCAGCAATAAGACCCTCGCGGTTTTGAGGCGCGTAGGAGATGACGCCACGCTCGCTGACCCAGTGGGCTAAATCTGCCGAAGAAATATCCTTCTTGACTGTGCCCCCTGCGTAATAAATGGGCAGAAAGTAAACTTCGTCGGTGCCCCGAATTAGCCGGGCAAAGGCATCCACCAATTCATCTTTCAGGAAACGGGTGGGGCCGTAGCCGTGCGGCTGAAATACCGCAAATATCCGGGCTCCAAAATCGCGGGCCGTAAGAATCGCGGCCTTTATTTTTTCGGGGTTGTGGGCGTAATCATCAATAACGGTGATGCCTTTGGGTGTTCGCGAAACCGAAAACCTCCGCATAATGCCCCTAAATTCCCGCAGGGGCTCAACCATCGCTTGCAGGTGGCAGCCTTGGCTTTCGCATACACATAGCGCGGCCAGGGCGTTGGAAAGGTTATGGTAACCAGGCAGCGGCAAGGCAAAGTCCGTCCCTTTTAAGGTGAAAAGCCCGAAGGGTATTACCGCCCTTACGGCTTCTGGCTGGCAATCAGCGCGCCCCAGAAGGCCGAACGTATGTGCGGCTTGAATAGAATTGAGTTCGGAATCATCCGCGTTTTTAATCACAAAAGGCGTTTGGCTTGCAAGCTGCTCGAAAAGCCTCAGAGTCTCCATTACCGATTTGTGGTCCTTGGAAATATTCAGGAACACGGCCTTCTCTGCGCGGTATTTCACCAGCGTGCCGTCACTTTCATCCGCTTCAATTACAAGTATGGCGGAATCGCCTTTAAATGCGTTGCCGAGTAATCCTTCCTGGCTCAGTCGAATGAGGTTTGCGCCCATAATTAGCGAGGGACTTTTGCCGCAACCACGGAGTATTTCAAATAGCATAGCGGCTACCGTGGACTTGCCGCTGGTACCGCATATGGCAATGGTGTGGTGGGATGCGACTATGGCGGCGAGCGCATCGGAACGGTGCCAAATGGGGATGCCCCGCTTACGGGCCGCTGCGATATCGGCGTTATCGTCTTCGATAGCGCTCGAAATCACAAGGGCCTCCGTAGCGGCGGTAATGCCGCTGCCATCTTGGGGAAATATCATGCAGCCGCACCGCTCAAGTTTTTCTTGGCAATCTTTCATTTCCTCTGAAAAGGCGATACGGTCGGAGCCGGTGATTTTATACCCGCTCCAGGCAAGGTATTGGGCGATCGCACTCATGCCCGAACCCATTATTCCTGCAAAGTGCAGCGATGAAAAATTTTGTCCAGCAATCAACAAAGACAACCAATCCCTCCGCCTTCCCATTTCTATACCAGGAATTTTCATAAACAGCAAGGATGGGTACGGTTTCAGGCCTTGACAGTTGGGGTCATTGCGAATCCTTTATGGCAAGTCGCTTCCATTAAGGGGTAGCTCCCTTCCGAGCAGAATGCTTTTAAGATATTTTAACTCTGCCCTCAGAGAGGATTTTTCTAAATCGGCTTGACGTAGGTTTTAAAAATGAATTGACACAATAATTTTCCTGTGCTAAGTAGGGAGCAATATTTTTCATAATTTGAAATTACATCTTACAGACTGTCCTTTTCAGCCATTGTAAACGAGAAAAAAACTCAGTGCCTAATTTGTTAACCTTGTCGTGAGGCGCAAGATTTTAAGTAGAGGAGGTGCCCCATGCTTCAACGTCGGGCCTACCGGTCTTTCGTGAGCTACATCGATCGCAGCCGGGAGTACTACGCCGCTCAGGGTTATACCCAGCCCTACGCCTGGGCCCACCACGACGATGCCCCCTTCACCCCTCTTAAGAAGCCACTCTCCGAGTGCCGGGTAGGGTTGGTGACGACCGCAGGCAAAATGGACGCCGAAGCTGAAAGAGAGGGCCGGCGGAAAACCAGGGAGTTGTACGCCATGGCCTCAAATCCAGCTCCAATGCGCCTGTTCACTGCCGACCTGTTCTGGGACAAAAACGCAACCCATACTGACGATGTCGATAGTTTCCTACCGCTGAACCGTCTAGTCGATTATGCTGCCAGCGGCCGCATCATGTCTGTCTCGCCCCGCTTCTATGGGGTCCCCACCGACTACAGCCAGCGCAGGACATCGCTGCAGGATGCCCCGAAGATCCTTGAGTGGTGCCGTGAGGATGGAGTCGACGCCATGCTCCTCTCGGCACTCTGACCGGTCTGCCACCAGACCGTGAGTCTGGTCGCCCGACACCTCGAAGAGAACGGCATACCTACCGCAGTATTGGGGTCGGCCCGGGACATCGTCGAGGAATGCGGCGTCGCCCGCTTCGTTTTCACCGACTTCCCGCTGGGAAACCCTTGCGGGAAGCCCTGGGACACTGAGATGCAGCGGGCGATCCTGGGAACTGCCCTTGATCTGCTGGAGAGGGCCTGGATGCCCCGCACCACGGTTCAGACGCCGTTCCAGTGGGGCAACGACAAGTGGCGCGATGCCTTCATGCGGGTCGATGACACTAACCGCGAAGCGCTCGCCCACGAGGGAGAAGAGCGCCGCCGTCGTCAGGCCGAAGCGAAGAAGAATGACCGGTACCGCAGTGGGCAGTTTTAATATCTTGTTAAGCACAGTGGAGACCGGGACATTCATGTAGAAATTACTTAGCAAATTCGGTGCGAGAGATTTGCTTCGACTCGAACAGAGAACAGGATCCTTAAGAAGGAGAGGAAATGATCGGAGGCGAAAGACTAAGGAGCGTGGAAATCTTCCAAGGGTTGAATGACGAGGAATTGGAAATTGCCGCCCCCTTTTGCCAAGAGGAAAAAGTTCCCGAGGGCGTGACCCTTTGCCAAGAAGGGGCCCGGGCTGATAAACTTTTCATTCTGGAAGAAGGGACCGTATCAATACGATTCAGTAGAGGGATCAACTATGCGATCAAGGCCCCGGGTAAGATTTTGGGCTGGTCCTTCCTGGTTCCTCCCAATCGCTATACGGCTTCAGCCGTGACCATTGCTCCTTGCAAGTTGTTGGTGATCAAGAGCCCGGATTTTTACGACCTCATCCATAAAGATACAAAGGTCGGGTTGAAGATCATGGATAACCTTTCCAAGGTCGTGGCCAGCCGCCTGAAAGCCTTTGTAGATTACTATTGAAGAGGGTGCCTACCTTCCTCTCCTTCCGTGCAGATTCTCCCCGCAGTTCAAGAAAAATTGCCTAGCTCGTTAGCCACACCGTACTCCTTGGCCAGGGCCAACACCTGGTTCCACGTCTCGTCCTCTATCTCCACACCATTCTTGCCGCGCTCCCTCCTGTTCTTGGCCTCTTTCTCCCCCGGGTACATCACGTACTCGAAGCCCTCCGCCGGAGGGGTGCCCTTCACGTAGTCTACCATTTTGGACACTTCGGACTTGACCACCGCTAAAGGCGCGAACCGCTCGATGTCCATAGCCACAATAAGGGAGCTGTTGCTGAATTGCTTGCCCGGGCTACCAGGGAAGCCGTCACGGGACAGGATGCCGCCGAATAGGTCTGTCATAAAGGCCAGGCAGAAGCCCTTGTGCCCGACCGAGCCGCCAATAGGCAGTATGGCGCCACCGGCGTAAAAGTCGTTGGGGTCGTTACTGGGGCGGCCCTCCTTGTCAAGTATCCATCCATCCGGCAGCTTGTGCCCGCGGGCACGGTACACCCTAATCTTGCCCTCGGCCGCGACGCTCGTGGCGAAATCCGAGAGGACCGGCCCCTCTTCCTCGCTGGGGAAAGCCATCGCGATAGGATTGGTGGAAAGCATCCGTTTGGAACCGCCGAATGGAGCCTGTGAAATCGCATGTCCGCCGACAGAGCAGTACAAGATCCCCGCGCAGCCCGCGCTGGCCGCCATCTCCGCATAGGCCCCCAGCCGCCCCAGATGGCCCAGGTGCCGCACGGTGACACAGCTCACGCCCTGCTTTTTCGCCTTGTCTATGGCCAGCTCAGTGGAGAACTTGGCGGCCACTTGTCCAAAGCCATAATGCCCATCCACCTGCGCTCCACTGGGAAACTCGCTGACAATCTCGGGCTTAGCCGCAGGGATGATCAGCCCCTCTTTGATCTGACGGATGTACTGTATGACTCGAATGAAGCCATGGGAATCGTGCCCTGTCAAGTTGTTATCGGCCAGGTGCTGGGCCACTATCCGGCTGTGCGCCTCTGGAGCTCCGGCGGCGCAGAAGAGATGAAAAGCGATCTTTTCCAGTTGCTCACCCTTGAGCGTAGGCATCAGGTATCCTCCTTGCGGGACTTGGTATGGCTCAACGGTGGAACTATACCCCTAAATGCCCATTTCCACAATTGCAAAATCATCACCCTGTAGTGCCAAAATCGTATCCTCCTGGCTGGAGCTGACGGCGGGAACTCCTCAAATCGGGCCTCCTGGCGTCACCACCTCCCTGGACAACGTAGTCCCCGTAGCACTTCCCCGCCAATGAAAGTCATGATTCCATGATCCTCCCCTTTTTTTTCTATCGGATCAGGTAACGACTTCTTTCTGAAGTCTTGTTTTCAGAGTAATCTCCAAGAATGCAACATTTCAAACCCAATTCATCAATTTGGATTTGAAAACCGCGCCTATTTTCAAAGGCAAATTTTCGCTTGACTGTACATGAGGTTAAGAGTATTTTGGGGACAGCTATAGTACCGTTTCGTAATCCAGTAAACCCATCAATCTCATCTCTAACCTTCTGAGAAGGAAGTATGAGAAGGAATTTCCGGATGGGGCCAATATGAGGGTGCCAGGGGATTTTTGTTCCCTTGGGGCCTTTCCTGCCTTCTTTTTATTTTTCATCCATTTTCATCCACAAAACAGAAAGGAGGTCGGTGCAAATGAGTGAATTAAGCCAGTTGGAAAGGACATATTCCTTCATCATAAAACGCATGGTGGAGACTGGGCAGGCGCCTTTCTATACGGAAATTGCCGCTGAGTTGGGGGTTTCGGTAGAGGAAGGTCGTAAGGCCCTCCATGCTCTCTTTGGAATGGGAACGGCTGCTTGGGTATTTCCGAATACAGACTACATCGCTTCTTTTTCTCCTTTCAGCAATCTTCCCACCCAGTACAGGATCACAATCGATGGTCAACAGAAGTGGTTTGGTCAGTGAGGGTTTGAGTCGCTGGCGGTCAGCTGGCTCTTCAAAGGAAAAACAGTACGGGTCGAAGCTCCGTGTCTTGATTGCGGATTGCCAATCCGAGTGGAGATGAAAGATGGTCTGATCAAGAGTACTGAGCCTGAAGGCCTGGTGGGATACACGTCTGTAACTGTTCGGGAATGGTCCAAAGACTGGCCCTATAACTGAAGTACCATGAACCTCTTCCGGTCGGAAG
>CAYQWO010000266.1:0-5365 GCA_964421095.1 uncultured Syntrophaceae bacterium | reverse complement strand
AGAATGTCGTTTGTACACCCCACTGTGCTGGGTTGAGCAGAGATGCTTCCTACGCCATGGGCATGGAGACTGTGCAAAAGGTTATCAGGGTTTTTGGGGGAGAGATACCCGAAAACGTCCTCAACCCAGAAGTATTAGAAAAACTCTCTTTAAAGAAATAAGACCAAACCCCTCACCCTTATCCTCTCTCCCTTGAGAGACTGTGTTGCTCTGGGCCGCATTATTCCTTGGCGGGATTTAAATAGCTATTTTTTGTCGATCAATTTAGGTCTGGAGAGCTACTTTGAATCCCTCATGAATGGCGTCAAGCGCCTTGCGCGGGTTCTGACAATCCCCGATCTTATAGAATTCAACATTCAATCGCTTTAAAGACTCTGCCAGTTCATTATTCTCCTTCACCCCTGCTGCCAGCACGACGGTGTCGGCAGCTATAAAATCTTTTTGTCCATCGAATTCCACTTCTATACCCCCTTCGAGAATGGCCTTGGCCTGGGTCAACACGCGGACCTTTACTCCCTTTTCCCCCAGGCGGCGGAGGAGAAGCTTGCGGTGCGTTCTCTCGGCGTCAATGGCGATCTCTTTGAGCATTTCGATGAGGGTCACATCTTTTTGCAGGTCAGCGAGGAACTCGGCTGTTTCTGCCCCCACAGCTCCCCCTCCCACAACCACGACCTTTTGTCCAACCTTTTCGGGATTTGTCAGGACCTCCCAGGCAGTGAAGACATTTTCCCGGTCCACCCCGGGAATTTCCACTTTGGAAGCAGATCCCCCGGTGGCCAGGATGATCACATCGGCCTGGATTTGAGGAAGCTTATCCGCTGTTATCTCCTGATGGAGATGAACCTTCACCCCCAATTTTTTTATTTGGCGGGTAAGATACTGCAAAAAGAACTTGATTTCTCCTTTGTAAGGGGGCAAAGAGGCCAGATGGAATTGACCCCCTAAATGCCCGTTTTTTTCAAAGAGGGCGATTTCATGCCCCCGGGAAGCAGCCACCCTGGCTGCCTCCATCCCTCCGGGGCCGCCCCCGATGATAACAACCCTTTTGCGACTTTCCGCGGGTATCAACCTGTATTCCCTCTCAAATCCAGCCGAAGCATTCACCAGGCAGGTAATGGGTTGCCCCTGATAAAGCCGATCCCGGCACCCCTGCAGGCAGCCGATGCAGGGCCGGATATCTTCAATCCTTCCCTCCAGGGTCTTCTTGGGGAATTCTGGGTCGGCGAGCAATGCCCTCCCCAATGTGATGAGGTCGGCTTTCCCATCCTCAAGAATCTCCTCAGCCATTTGCGGGTCTACAATCCGTCCTACCGCCGCCACAGGAACGCGGACCACTTTCTTAATCCCCTCGGCCAGGGGAATGAGACAGCCCCGGGGAATATCCATGGGTTGAAGTTCCATCTCCTGGGTTTCATGCGTTCCTGCGGAAACATGGATTGCCTTCACCCCCCATGCTTCCAAATGTTTGGCTATTTTTTGGGTGTCCTTCAGGGTAATCCCACCCGGGATAAATTCACTGGCACTGATCCGGACCATCAGAGGATAATCCTTTCCCACTACCTCTTGGCAATGATGGACGATATCTTTCAGGAACCGGATCCGGCGGCTAAAGGAACCGCCGTATAGATCTTTCCGGGTGTTGGAACAGGGAGACAGGAACTGATGGATAAGGTAGCCATGGGCCGCATGGATAAGAATCGCATCGAAGCCAGCTGCTAAAGAACGTCTGGCGGCTTGCCCAAAGGCTTCCACCAATTCCTCGATTTCCCAAACCTTCAGGGTTCTCGGAACAACGCCTTCCAGGGCAGCAGGAATACTGGAACAGGAGACCGGGGTAGCTCCATGAAGGGCCATCACATTTGCTTGTCTGCCGGCATGATGAAGTTGCGAGGAAATTTTAGAACCTTCGGCGTGGATAAGGTCCACCAATTCCTTGAGGCCGGGGATCAGTCCATCCTGATGCAGCCCGAGGCGTCTCACCCCTCCCCTGCCCAGAGGATGGACATACCCGGACTCAAGGATGATCAGCCCAACTCCTCCTTTCGCCCTTTCTGCATAATAATTTTTGAGCCGGAGAGTCACCGCCCCATTTTCATCAGCATAGTGGGTGGCCATGGGAGCAAGGACGAGCCGGTTTTTGATCTTCATGGACCCGATGCGCATCGGTTCAAATAGCTTCATAGTCATACCTCCTCAGCCCTCGTCGATAGAGACAGCGTAGATGGTCTTGATCATAAAAAATTCACAACCGCAAAGCAAGGGAGAGAATCAGCTTCCCCCTTCACGCTTGACAAAAGAGGAATAATCTTAGATATTATGATCACCGAATTCCTCGCCAACAAACAGGAAATAGGTAAAGACATTTCATGAAAAACCTCGACCGCATCAGTGGGATTATTCTATTTGCTCTCGGTTTGGGGGTTTTCCTGAAATCCCTGACCTATCCTATTGGATCCTTTCGCTCGCCGGGAGGAGGACTTTTCCCCCTTATCGCCTCCATCATCCTGATGATCCTTGCCGGTGTTATGACGATGCAGGCTTATTTCAAAAAGGATTCGGGAGAACCTGGGCCAACCTCATTCTTCACCAGCAAAGAAGCCCCCAAAAGAATCCTTTATGGCTTCATCTCGCTACTGGCATTCAGGTATTTACTTCCGGTCATTGGTTTCGGACCTTCCACATTTGTTCTCATTCTTATGCTGGCCAAATTCCTGGGCCATTATGACTGGAAAGTCTCCATCCTTTTTTCCGTGGTGACCGCCGTAGTAGCCTACTATTTATTCCAGATCTGGTTGAAGATTCCGATGCCGCCATCAATCCTCCGGATTTAATCCATGGAAATCTTCCAAAATATTTTAAATGGATTCAGCATCGCCCTCACTCCGCTGAATGTCATATTGTGCGTGGTCGGCTGTTTTGTGGGGACACTGATCGGTGTCCTCCCGGGCATCGGCCCGGCAGCGACCATTGCCCTTCTGTTGCCCGTTACCACGGCCCTGCCCCCGGCTACCGCCATCATCATGCTCTCCGGTATATTTTATGGAGCGATGTACGGCGGTTCCACTACCTCCATCTTAGTGAATATCCCGGGGGAGGCGGCCTCGGCAATTACCTGCATCGATGGGTATCAGATGGCCCGACAGGGCCGGGCAGGTCCCGCCTTGGGAATCGCGGCCTTTGGCTCATTCATTGCCGGAACCATTGGGGTCGTGGCCCTGATGATTGTCGCCCCCCCGGTTGCTGAATTTGCCCTGAAGTTTGGTCCTCCCGAGATATTTGCCGTCATGGTATTCGGTTTGACCATTCTCAATTACCTGAGCTCCGGCTCTTTGATCAAGGCTTTTATGATCGCCATTGTTGGCCTTTTCATCGGCATGATCGGGATCGATATTGCGGGAATTTACCGCTTCACCTTCGGGATTCCTGATTTCTACGACGGCATCGGCCTGGTCCCCGTATTGATGGGGTTATTCGGCATCTCCGAGGTATTACTCAATCTTGAACGGGTGATCACCCGCCAGGTCTTTGAGGAAAGAATTAAGGGGCTGCTTCCCAATAAAGAAGACTGGAAGGCTTCGGCCAAGCCTATTGCTCGGGGTACTCTGATTGGGTTTTTGATGGGGGTGATCCCTGGGCCCAGTAATACCATTTCTTCCTTTATCTCCTATGCCATGGAAAAACGGTTTTCCAAACATCCCGAACGTTTCGGGAAGGGTGCCATTGAGGGGGTGGCCGGCCCTGAATCGGCAAACAATTCGGCCTGCGCCGGGAACTTTATTCCCGTCCTCACCCTGGGAATCCCCACCAGTGCGGTGATGGCTGTGATCGTAGGTGCCTTCATCATCCATGGGGTTACGCCCGGCCCTCTCTTGATCAGGAACAATCCCGACATCTTCTGGGGGGCCATTGCCAGCATGTATGTAGGCAACGTGATGCTCCTGATCCTTAATCTTCCCATGATTGGGGTCTGGGTCAAAGTTCTGAAGGTTCCTTATGGGATCCTCTTCCCCTTGATCTTCCTTTTCTGTTTTGTCGGTGCCTATGCCAATAATAACAGCCTGGTTGAACTCAACGTGATGATCATCTTTGGGCTGATTGGGTATCTAATGAAGAAAACAGGCTTTGAACCAGCTCCCCTGGTCATGGCGTACATTTTGTGTCCTTTTTTAGAAGAGGCCTTCCGCCAGTCCCTGATCAAGTCCCACGGGGACCCTGCCATCTTCTTCCAGCGTCCCATCTCGGCCACCATTCTAAGTCTGGCATGCCTATTTATCATTCTGAACATCTTCACTGGGCTGAAGAAAAAGAGAAAGCTGCTGATGGAGAAAATTCAACAAGAAGAAAGGTAAAGTAGATCATTAATTTCAAATACAGGAGGAAAAAATGAAAAACGGGAAGATAAGATTTTACACCCTGCTTTTTACGGCCATTCTATTTTTTGCTTTATGCGGGTGGGCCCTAACCCAAGAGAAATTTCCCGCCCGGCCCGTCAGTCTCATCATCCCCTGGGCTCCAGGAGGAGGGGGAACCATCAATGCCCAAGCCTTGCAGCCTCATCTGGAGAAGGCCATGCAAGGAAGCATCCAAATCGTCAACAAGCCGGGAGGAGGCGGAACCATTGCCTGGAATTACGTGGCCAATTCTCCTCCCGATGCTTACACGGTGGGGATTATCAACCCCAGCTTCATCCTCACCCAGTATACGACTACGACCGGGGTTAGCTTCAAGAAGGTCGATCCCATCATCATGGTTGTCGATCTTCCCGCAGCCCTGGCCGTTAGAGCTGACGCTCCCTGGAAGACCTTTAAGGAATTTATCAGCTATGCCAAGGCTAACCCCGGCAAGGTTCAGATGGGCAACTCCGGGATGGGGGCCAATTACCATATTTCCTCTTTGGGAATTGAAATGGTGGCCGGCGTGAAATTCACCCATGTACCCTTCAAGGGTAGCAGCCCTTCGATCACCGCCCTGCTCGGAGGGCACGTGGATTCTTCAGTGAACGAAATTTCTACGCTTCTTCCTTTTGTGGAGGCGAAGAAATTCAGGCTCTTGGTGGTTGGCTCCACGGAGCGGAATTTTGCCGTCCCCGACGTTCCTTCCATGAAAGAAGAAGGATATGACCAAATCTTGATCGGGGCCTGGTACGCCTATGTTGTTCCCAAAGGAGTCTCCAAAGAGCGGGTCAAAATTCTCCATGACGCCTTTAAATTGGCCATGGATTCTAAGGAATACAAGGACTATTACAAAAAGCTGGGGGGCGTAGTAAAATATATGGGCCCGCAGGACCTTCCGGGTTTTCTGGAGCAACAGGACACGGACCTCAAGAAGATCATTGACTTCAGTGGGTTTAAGCCGGTGGAATAAA
>CAYQWO010000265.1:0-5373 GCA_964421095.1 uncultured Syntrophaceae bacterium | reverse complement strand
AGGTAGGTTTTACGGAGGACCTCGTCTTGAAGCAATTGCTCGCCTGTGCCTTCGGCGATGATCTTACCCGAGGAAAGGACGTAGTTACGGGAGGCCATCTTAAAGACCGTGCTGACCTCCTGCTCCACCAGCAGAAGGGTGATTCCAAGATTCCGGATCTCACCGATCTTTTCAAACACATGTCTCCGCAGAATGGGGGCCAGCCCGGTAGAGGGCTCATCAATACACATCAATTTTGGTCGAGACATCAATGCCCTTCCGAGGGCCAGCATCTGCTGCTCCCCACCGGAGAGGGTTCCGGAGATCTGACTAAATCGCTGTTTAAGCACAGGGAATAGCTGATAGACTTTCTCCAGGTTATCTTGGATTTCCTTTCCGTCCGTCAGGAGATAGGAACCGGCATACAAATTGTCGATCACCGTCATTTCCCGAAACGGTCTTCTCCTTTCGGGACAATGAATCAAGCCTCTTTTGACAATCTCGTGGGCGGGTATTTGATCTATCCTCTCCCCGTCAAAGGTCACCGTACCTTCGATGGTTACGTCCCCACCCGTTGACCGACGTTTGATCTCCTTTTCCCAGGCAACCAGCCCGGTAATGGCCCTGAGCAACGTGGATTTGCCGGCCCCGTTGGGTCCCACCAGGCTCACCAATTCTTCCCTGTTGACACCCATGCTCAGGTCATTGATGATCATGGCTTTGTCATAACAGACCTTCAATTTGGCCACTTCCAGCAGCAAGGTTAGATTCCTCCTTCGCCCAGGTAAGACTCGATAACCTCTTTATTATTCACCACTTCTTCCGGCGGGCCGTCGGCGATCACTTCCCCGTAGTTGAGGACGATGATTCGATCCACAATCTTCATTAACTGCTGAAGCTTGTGTTCGATGATAATCATGGCCGGTCCTTCGCTGTGCAGGCGGCCGAAACGGCCGCCTTTGTGAAGTCGGTGGATGGATTTGCCCATGAGGTCGGTCTCGGCTGGACTCAGTCCCCCGAAGGGTTCGTCCAGGAGAAGCAACTCCGGCTCCGTGGCCACGGCCCTGGCCACCTCCAGACGCTTGAGATCACCCTGGGAGAGAGTGGAGGCCTTTTCCAGGGACATATCGGAGATGCCGGCAAATTCCAGGGCATCCATCGCCTTGGCCTCGACTCTCTTGACCCATTCACCCCTTTTCAAGGCCCGGGGACTCAGGCACGAGACCATGACATTGGCAATAATGGGCAGGCGGCGGAAAGGCCTCATGTTCTGGAAGGTGCAGGCAATGCCCAAGTTTATGATATCCCAGGTCTTGAGTCCGACAATATTCCTGCCCTTAAAACGAATGATGCCCGAATCTGGTTTCAGAATCCCAGTGATCAGCCGAACCAGGGTGGTCTTGCCGGCACCGTTAGGGCCGATCAGACCTACCATTTCGTTCCGGTTCATAGAAAAGGATACGTTGTTAATGGCCCGCAGTCCGCCGAAATCCTTAATGAGGCCATCCAGCTCCATGAAGGGTTGGTCCATATCAGGTTTCTTCCGCCTCTTCCCTCAGCTCCCGGCGGGAGACCTTTCCCACGTCTGTCTTGGGAAGTTCTCCGCGGAATTCGATGATCTTGGGGACCTTGTAATGCGCCAGATTTTCTCGGCAGAATTCGATAATCTCTTCTTCAGAGATCTTACCCCGGGCCTCGCTATGCAACACCACATAGGCCTTTATCAACTGGCCCACCGCCGGGTCTGGTACACCGACCACCCCGGCGGCCTTGATCTGCGGATGTTTGTAGAGCACCTCTTCCACGTGGCGGGCAAAGACCGAATAACCCTTATATTTAATCAAGTCCCGTTTACGATCAAAAAAGTGAAAATACCCTTCCTCATCCATTCTGACCAGATCCCCGGTCCGGAGCCACTTCTTTCCATCGATTTCCACAATCGACTCCTGGGTCTCCTCCGGCCTCTTCCAATAACCCCGCATAATGTTGGGACCGTGGAGGATCAATTCCCCCACTTCGCCCACCGGCATGAATTCCGTGCCCTCTACGTCCACCACCGCTGCCGTCACCCCGGGGATGGGCACACCGAAGGAACCGGGCTTGGGTCTGTCATATGGGGTGCTATGACTCACTGCGGTGGTTTCGGTCATGCCGTATCCTTCCAGAATCTTGCTCCCCGTCCGCCTCTCCCAGCCTTTAATCGTGGATTCATGAAGGGTGTCCGCACCGCAGGCGATCAATTTCAGCCGCTTCCAGTTGACCCGGTCTGTTTTTTCATAATCCTTAAGGTATTCAAACAGGGTGGGGACGCCGTAGAAGCCGGAGGCCTGGTAGCGCTCCATGGCCGAGAGGATATCATCCACGTCCGGGGTGGTAAAAAGCACAATGGTGGAGCCCTGAACCAGGCCGTTGAGCATCACCACAACCTGCCCATAGATGTGAAAGAAGGGCAGGAAGGCGATGGCCACCTCTTTCCCCTCCTCAAATATGGGCCAGAAGGAAACAGTCTGGGCCTGAAGGGAGACGATATTATGATGAGTCAAGATAGCCGCCTTAGGCAGTCCGGTCGTTCCTCCAGTATAGGGCAGGGCGGCGATATCTTCTCTGGGCTGAATCACGATTTGCGGAGGCCGGGGCGGATATTTTTTGATCAGGGCCTGAAATTGAAGAAGGCCCGCCTCTTCCATGTACTTTGGAGTGGGCACGTGCATTTCCCCGTAGACCTTTCCCAGGGCACTCTTAGCCAGATGCTTTTTCAGCAGAGGAAGGTACTCGGCGATATTGGTCAGGATCACATTCTTGAGGGAAGTGCCGGTCTTCTCCACGTTATCATAGAGAATATCCTGGCAGACGATCGTCCCGGCCTCACTGTCCTCAAGCTGATGCTTCACTTCCTTACTGGTATAAACCGGGCTGATGGGAGTGACCTTGGCCCCCACTTTCAGGGCCGCAAAATAGGCGATCACGTACTGCGGGCAATTCAGGAGGTATAGGGCCACTGTCTGCCCCTTGACCACTCCCAGATCAGCCAAAGCAGTGGCGAACCGGTTGATCAACTCCTTGAGTTCCTTGTAGCTGATCTTATTTCCGTAAAAGATCAAGGCGGTCTTGCCCGCGTATTTATCCGCCCGCTGGTCAAATAGCTCGGGTACGGATATCTCGGGAACATCCACCTCACTGGGAACACCCTTCGGATAATATTTAAGCCAGGGTTTGGACAGGTAGAATTCCTTGGGATCCATATCTTCCCCTTTCTAATCCAGCTGCGCCGTACAAGCGCGGCAGGCCTTCCGGGTAGCCACGTTTCTGATCTTGCACCGGGGGCACTCCGTTTCGATCTTGTCGCGAACCCACGGGAGAAGGCCATCCGGCATGTAGAGAAGAATCAACAGGATGACCAGCGCGAACATCAGCATGCGCAACTTGGGCCAAAAGTGGAAAAGCTCCAGCAGGGGGAAAAGGATAAACACCGCTCCGATGGGTCCGTATATGGTGACCACCCCGCCGAATATTGCCCAAATGACAACCATGAAGGACATGGTGACTTCCAGGTTGGCGGGGCCGGCAATCCTCATAAAATGGGCGTAGAGCCCCCCGGATATCCCGGCGAAAAAACCACTGAGGCAAAAGGCCAGAAGCTTGTAACGGGTAGTGTTGATGCCCGCAGTCCTCGCGGCCAGCTCATCTTCCCGAATGGCGTGGAAAATAAGGCCGGTATTCGAGTGGGTTATCTTCCACATGATTGCGGACAGACCCAGCATGAGCACTATAGCAATATAATAATCACTTAAGCGGGACCCGGAAAGGCGTTCCAGGCCGGAAATCCCCAGCTCACCTCCCGTGATATCGGGGATGGCGTAGACTACGCCCAAAAGGATTATGGGGAAGGCCAACGTGGTCAGGGCCAGGTAAGTCCCGCGGAGCCTCAGGCAGGGAATGCCGATAATCAGGCCGGCTAAAACCGCAGCCAGCGCACCCAGGGGAATACTTCCCCAGGGAGGTAGGTGAGCATGCAGGTTCAGTATGGCGGCTGTGTATGCAGCCACGCCAAAGAAGAGGGCATGCCCGAAATTCATCTGGCCGGTAAAACCGGACAGGAGATCCCAGCTGGCCGCGAATATAGCGAAAATGCTGCTCAATATCAGGATGCGCAGCAGGTAAGGATCCTGGGTCACCAGGGGGAAAAGGAGGAGAACGAAAAAGAAAAGGAGAACCACAACCCGGCTGGGCAGGACGAGTACCTCCCCCCTAAAAACGGTATAAAGCTTTCTCAGATAGAAACCCAGTATCTCCATGTCTATCTTTCTTCCTCGAAAGCAATACCAAAAAGGCCTTCCGGCCTCATCAACAGCACCAGGATCATGATGGACAGGGCCACAGAACCCTTGAGGTATGCCCCCATGGGGATCAAAAAGACCACCAGGGCCTCGGCAAATCCCAAGATATAGGCCCCGATAAAACTCCCCTTGATGCTGCCCATCCCGCCCAGGACCACGACCGCCATCATCATGATGAGGGGGTGCATCCACATAAAGGGATTAACGATGGCCAGGGGAGCAATCACCGCGCCCGTAAAGGCGGCCAGCCCGACGGAGACACCCATGGTGATCATGGCCACCCGGCTCTCATTCATACCCATCAGGTTGGCCACTTGCCTATCCTGAGCCGTAGAGCGAATAGCCAGGCCAAGCCTGGTTTTGAATAACAGGGCCCAGACCACGGCCAACACCACCAGAGCCATGGCAATGGTCAACAATTGTTGATAGGCGATCTTCACCCCGAAAACGATCCGGTATCCCTCAATGAGATGCGGCACGCCCAGAAAGTCTCCGGTGAAGATGAGGAGCATGATTTCCTGCATGGCCATGGCCAGCGCTATGGTGGCAATCAGCACCGCCGCCTCATGCTCGCGGATAGGGTCTATAGACAGCCTGTAGGAGAGGAGTCCGATCAAAGTCACCGGTATGATGGCCACCAGCATACACAAAGCTGGATTAACGCCTAATTTATGAGTGCCGTAATAGATACAATAGGCGGCCAGCATGTAAAAGGCGGTGTGGGCGATGTTAACAATACGGGCCACGCCAAAGATCAGCGAAAACCCGATGGCCAGAAGGGCGTATACGCTCCCGTTGATCAGGCTGCTTATGATTATATCCAGAATCATATAACCTCACCCGCTCGGTTCCCTTCCAGATGATTTCGATTTCTATGGCCAATGCCCCGCCCTCCTTGCCCGGAGACTGTGTCGTAATGACGGGGAAAAGACGTCATTCCCGCGAAAGCGGGAATCCAGGGGATTTGAAAAAGGCGAAGCTATCTGATTGACACGACATTTTTCTACGAGCCACATACCTGGATGCCCGCCTCCGCGGGCATGACGAATAACGACAC
>CAYQWO010000264.1:0-5437 GCA_964421095.1 uncultured Syntrophaceae bacterium | reverse complement strand
GTTTTGCTCCTTCATGGATATAGCCGCAAACCGTGCATTTCCATT
Source organism: uncultured Syntrophaceae bacterium (assembly GCA_964421095.1). Lineage (GTDB taxonomy): Bacteria > Desulfobacterota > SM23-61 > SM23-61 > SM23-61 > CAYQWO01. The sequence goes on along the minus strand of CAYQWO010000264.1, from coordinate 5,392 downwards.
TCTTTTCCATCCTTGCCTCCCAAACTTGCATTCATTAGTTAGAAAATAGCTTTGCCACGCCCTCCCTTAGCCTCCCCTTTAGTAAAGGGGGGTTGGAGGGGATTTGAAAGCTATCTATTGACAAAAGGAGAGCTGAGGAAGTTATTCCGACAAAGTTTCAAACCGGCATATTGGCGTGTTTTCTGTCAACCTTGCCGGCCTTCTTATCTTTCAGAATCCGCAGGGCCTGGATAACTTTTGGACGTGTCTCCTGGGGCTCGATGATGTCATCCACGTACATCTTTCTGGCGGCCTCAAAGGGACCCTCGAAGGTCCCCTGGTATTCTTCGATGAGCCTTCTCCTCGTTCCTTCCGGGTCCTTGGACCCCTGGATTTCTTTTCGGCAGACGACATTCACCGCTCCTTCAGCCCCCATTACAGCCAAGTCGGCACTCGGCCAGGCCAGGACGAGGTCCGTGCCCATGGGCTTGCTGCACATGGCCTGTTTTCCTCCGCCATAGTCTTTACGAACGATGACCGTGATCTTGGGTACCGTGGCCTCGGCGTAAGCAAAGAGCATCTTGGCGCCATGGCGGATGATCCCCCTGTGCTCCTGATCCACTCCGGGGAGGTATCCCGGGATATCCACGAAGGTCAGGAGGGAAATATTAAAGGCGTCGCAGAAGCGAATGAACCGGGAAGCCTTATCCGAAGCGTCCACATCCAGGGCCCCAGCCAGATGCAGGGGTTGATTGGCGATGATCCCCACGGGCCAGCCCTCCATCCGGCCGAACCCCGTGAGGATATTTTTGGCAAACCGCGGCTTCATCTCGAAGAAATGGCCATGGTCCAGAATACTTTTCAGGACCTTGCGCATGTCATAGGATTTCTTGGGATCCTCGGGAATGATCGTCCGCAGCGTTTCATCCCGCCTTTCGGGATCATCTGTGGGGTTGACTCTGGGGGGCAATTCTTCATAATTTTGGGGCAGAAAAGGCAAAATGTCCTTGATCAACTGAATTAATCCGGCTTCGTCATCCGCCACCAGGTCGCAAACCCCACTCTTTTCAGAATGAACCTTGGCGCCGCCGAGGGTTTCGAAGGAAACTTCTTCATGGGTGACAGCTTTGATGACCTCCGGGCCGGTGATGAAGAGTTGGCTCTTGCCCCTGACCATGAGGATGAAATCCATTAACGCCGAGCTATAGGCAATTCCCCCTGCGCATCTCCCTAAAATAGCAGAGATCAAAGGAATCACCCCCGAGGCCTGGGTGAGAGCATGGAAGATGCCGTCGAAGCCAACATTCTTGTTCCCTTCTTGGATCCGCGCCCCCACCGAATCTTGCAGCGCCACCACCGGAACTTTCATTTCACAGGACCGCCGGATGATGTTCACGATCTTGGCAGCCTGAACGTTCCCCAGGGACCCGCCCTGGACCGTCTTGTCGTGAGCATACACCCCGATCGTCCGGCCACCTATCTTTCCAAAACCAGTGATTACCCCGTCTCGAGGAATGTAGGGAGGATCGGGGCCAAATTCCGCCGGCTGGGGACCCGCAAAGGCATTGACTTCTAAGAACGTTCCCGGGTCGATGAGCAGCGCCAGTCTTTCTTCGGCGGTCAGGAACCCGTCGCTGTGGAGCTTATCGATCCTTTCCTGGCCACCGCCCAAAGAAGCTTTCCTTTTTAACTCGTTCAGTCTATCGATGCGATCCTGTATGCCCATGATGATCCTTTTATCTTTTTCTATTTCACAGATGAATTTCTAACATTGTATTCTACCACAGTCCCAGGATCTTCCACCAGGGAGAGCCGATTCGATGCAGATGGCCATGTTGACGATCGATCGAATCATTTTAGAGTTGCCTGGAGGGCAGCCAAATCGGTCAGCGGTGTTTGGCAGGTATAGTTTTCACACAGATATACCGTCGGTCTCTTATTTAATGGTCGCATCCCCCCGACGAAAGGCGATAGGGCTGAAAGCTTTCGGCCAGCGTCCCCTTCAGCCCGAAACAACAGCACTTTATTGGGCAGGAACGACCGCTGCACAAAGGCGATCATCTCCCGGCTCTCTTCCAGGCCCGGGTCGCCGGCAATGACAATCTCCTGGCTCGGACCCAGCATAAAATCCACGGCGATGAGGAACTGCGTATAAGCCATGGGATACTCGGCCACTGGCGCGGAAAAAACCCGAAGCAATTGATCGGCCTTTTTCTCCCAATCTGCTTTGCCGGTCATGCGCGAGAGACGCAGAAGGTTGAAGGCAGCCACGGAGTTTCCAGAGGGTACCGCTCCGTCATAAAGATCTCTGGGACGGGAAATGAGGGCTTCGTTGTCCCTCCCCGAAAAATAGAAGCCGCACTTTTCTTCATCCCAGAAAAGTTCGATCATGACCTGATTCAGGTGGATGGCTTCCTCCAAGTAGCCCACCTCAAAAACGGCCTCGTACAACTCGATCAGTCCCCAGACCAAGTAGGCATAATCATCCAGGAATCCCACATAGGCGACATGTCCATGCCGAAACCGCCGCCGCAGCCGGCCATGGTCGTTGCGCATACGCTGCAGCATAAAATCAGCGGCCTTCCGAGCTGCCTGGGCATAAGTCTCCTCCCGCAGGGCTTGGTAACCCTTGGCCAAGGCGGCGATCATCAGGCCATTCCAGGAGGTGATGATCTTGTCGTCCTTAAGAGGATGGACCCGCTTTGCTCGGACCTGGAAGAGCTTTTCCCGCGCTTCTTCTAAAGCCCTGGCCAGCGCCGACACGCTCATTTTTTCTTGGTCGGCGAAGTTTTGCCAAGTTTGGGAGATATGGGGAATGCTCATTCCCTCTTCGAAGTTACCCTCCGGGCTGATCCCGTAGAACCGGCAAAAAAGATGGCCGAGTTTATCCCCCAGATGCTTTTCCACCTGTCGCGGTGTCCAGAGGTAAAAGAGTCCTTCTTTCCCTTCACTGTCCGCATCTTCGGCCGAATAGAACCCTCCCTCCGGAGCAGCCATATCCCTGAGCACATAGGTGAAAATTTCCCGGGCTACCTTGGCGAACTGCCCCTTTCTCAGGGCCTGATATGCTTCGGTGTAGGCCATGGCCAGCAAGGCCTGGTCATAGAGCATCTTTTCAAAGTGCGGTACGAGCCAGTTTTCATCGACGGAATAACGATGAAAGCCAAATCCAATCTGATCAAAAATACCGCCGCCGCGCATGGCCTCCAGAGTCTTTTCCACCATGTTCGCAGCTGGAAGCTCCTGGCTGCGTCGGTACCATCGTAAAAGAAATGTCAGATGATGGGGAGTCGGGAATTTTGGGGCTGGCCCGAACCCGCCCCTGACTGGATCAAAAGCTCTTAAGAATTGTTCATAAGCTTTCCGCAGCACTCCCTGGTCCAGAGCGGGCCCGGCGGTCCCTAACCTGGTTTCCTTTTGAATGGCCTGGCGAATCTTTTCGCTGTCCTGGAAGATGCGCTCTCGATCCCTACGCCACAGGCTGGCGACCCGGGTCAGGAGCTCTATAAAACCAACCATGCCCATCCGGCTGGACTTCGGGAAATAGGTCCCGGCAAAGAAAGGGTTTCCTCCGGGCGTCATAAAAATCGTGAGGGGCCAACCCCCCTGTCCGGTCAAAGCCTGGCATGCAGACATATAGATCTGATCAATATCTGGACGCTCCTCCCGGTCCACCTTGATGGAGACAAAGGATTCATTCAAAATTCTGGCAACCTCTTCGTCTTCAAAGGATTCGTGGGCCATTACATGGCACCAGTGACAGGTGGCATAACCGATGGAGAGGAAGATCGGCTTATCTTCTTGCCTGGCTTTTTGAAATGCTTCCGGCCCCCAGGGATACCAATCTACGGGGTTGTCCGCATGCTGGAGAAGGTAGGGACTCTTTTCGTGGACCAAGTGATTGTAGCGCCGATGGCCTTCTTTGCCGGCTTGAACCATGAGGAACTCCTCGATTACGCAAGTTTGAACTTTTCCCGCAATCTGGCGGATAAATCCTTAACCGTTTGGAAGGCCTTCTCCACCGTCTGTTCAGCATCCGGATTGACCAAGCAGCAGGTGGCCGGCGACAGCAGGCTCCGGGACAGAAGAAATTCCAGGGCAATCCCCTTCTTATGCAGGTTGGTCCAAACTTCCGTGAGCTTCTGTTCCAGGGAATCTAGGCTTTCTTTCTCGAAGGGCTCGAAATTGGTGGGCACGATTCCCCAGGAAATGATTCCGCCTCGATTTAAAAATTGGCGGATCGAGCGGACGTAAGAAGCAAAGACTTCTCCATTCGTATACACATCCAGAGACAGAATGTCCAGGTCCAGACCCAATAAGAAATCCCAATCGGGATTGCCACAGAGATGAACTCCCCGGGGCCTTTCGATAAGGGAGAAGAACTTTTCCAGGTCTCCTTTGGCCGCCTGATCGCTATAACCAGACATGGCACTGAACAGAAATTGCAACCCCGGCTCATCGATATACATGAAGGCATTGCCGTTCTTTTTCTTCAGCTGAACCAATTGAACATTGGCCCGCTTGGCCATCACCTCCAGCAGGAAGGGGCGGATGGAGTCATCAAAAAGAATGGGCCGGCCATCCTGGTCCAGGACATTCATTCCAAAACTGACCGGACCCTCCAGTTGTCCCCGGATAGCCATCCGTCCGGATAGGTCCAGCTGTAAAAAGCGGTGGTAGACCACGGAATAGGTTTCGCTGATGTCAAAATACTCCGGATCATCAAAATGGCGCATGGTCTCTTCAAACTCGCCGATAAACTTTTCCATGGAAAACCGCAGGGTGCGTCTTTCCAGGTCCAGCACAACCCCGGGGAAATGCTCGGATGCCTGGACGTACATGTCTTCATAGTAGCTTACCTTCGGCAACTGCGGCCAATAGGGAACGTCCAGAGACAGGGCTACCTGAAGAGCTCGGCCCACATCCTTATGGGGCATGACCGCCATGGCGGTGGTGAGGAGATTCCCTGGAATCGGCATGGGGTGGGTCCTTAATTCTTTGGCAATGATCCTTTTTTATTCAGGCTTTCGGCGAAAGGCTCCAATTCACGCCGAATTCGCTCCCGGGGAATTCTCTTACCTCAGACTGGCAAAGGCGGATGGGGAAGAACTTGGGAAACCGTCCCGCCGCTCACCCCTCCGGCGAAAAATCCGATTTGCTCGCCCCGCAAACCGGGCAAGTCCAGCTATCCGGGATTTTCTCGAAGGGTGTGCCTGCGGCCACACCGTTTTCTGGATCTCCCACGGCGGGATCATAAACATACCCACAAATATTGCAGGTGTACTTTTTCATGTCTACTTCTCCTTTCCCTTAAATAGGTATTGGCAAAATTCAACCACATTTATTCCTTCTTAGATCGGTTGGTGGCGCAGGGTTGCCAATTCTCTGCTCAAAAAGGACATAGGGTTCCTCT
>CAYQWO010000263.1:0-5451 GCA_964421095.1 uncultured Syntrophaceae bacterium | reverse complement strand
GCCCAATACCGTGTGGAATACAAAGCCTTCGAATATCCAGAAATCGCCCGGGGAATTACTGTTCAGGAATTTTTAGAAGCAATGGAATTGGCTAAGAAATATGGCTTAATTAACCTGGACTCCAAATCTGTAGCGCTCTGGAACTTTTACTCTCAACGCCGATAAAATTATTCAAGGATGATCAAACACTTGCACCTATTAACCACACTAAACGACGATGAACCAAAAAATGGGAGCCCGGAACGTGGGAACCATTGAAGACGCGGATGGGGTGGGAGAAGCAGGGAACCCCGTGTGCGGAGACATGATGACCTTCTACATCAAGGTTAAGGATAACGTGATCGACGACATAAAATTTCAAACCTTCGGCTGCGGGGCGGCCATCGCCGTCTCCAGCATGGTCAGCGAGAGGAATGACCATGGATAATAAAGAATTCGGTTCCTTTCGCCGGAGATTCCAAAAGACACAGAAACAGATGTCCCAACTACTGGGAACGTCTCTTAAGGCCATTCAAAGCTTTGAACAAGGATGGCGCAAGGTTCCCGGATACATCGAGCGACAGATGCTCTTCCTAATGCGTATGAAGAAAGGAATTGCGCAAGACGCGCAGCCTTGCTGGGACATTCGGAACTGTTCGCCGGAGACGCGGCAACAGTGTCCGGCATGGGAATTCCATGCGGGCTATTTTTGCTGGTTTATCAATGGCACCATTTGCCGGGGAAAACCTCAAGATACCTGGTCCAGGAAAATGAAGATATGCCGGCGGTGTGAGGTCTTCGCCTTGACCATGAGTCCTTGAGAGTCTTTCCGCCAAAGGGCCAAAGAAAGAAGGAAACGAGACATAAAAGACATTTCGGTTCGCCTTTCAGTCGGTATTGGAGATGCTCAAGGTCTAAACCGGCGTTAAAATAATATGAAAAAAGTAAATATTGCCCTCCTCGGTTGCGGACAGGTCGGAACCGGATTAGTTAAACTCCTCCAGCAACAGCGTAACTTTATTGAAAGACGAACAGGAATACGCCTCCGTATTAAACGCATTCTCGTTAGAGACTCCGCCAAAAAGCGTCAGGTCCGGATTTCCGGTATAACTAACAATATTCGGCATATCTTAGATGACAAAGATACTGATATTGCCGTAGAACTCATAGGTGGAATTGAACCAGCCCACAGTTATATCCTTAAGTTATTACAGTCAGGCAAACATGTTGTCACCGCCAACAAAGCCGTGCTGGCTCACTTTGGTAGTGAAATACAGGAAGTGGCGCAAAGAATGGGTCGCGAGGTCTACTATGAAGCAGCTGTCTGCGCCGGCGTTCCGGTAATCCGCTCGATCAAAGAAGGACTCCTGGCCAATCATATCAGTTTGCTGATGGGCATTCTCAATGGCACCACTAATTATATCCTTAGCCGAATGAGCGAAGAAGGTATCTCTTTAAATAACGCCTTAAAACAGGCTCAGCAATATGGTTTTGCCGAACCAGACCCCACAATGGATATCCAGGGCATTGATACCGCACATAAATTAAATATCCTTGCTTCGCTATCCTTCGGCATTAAAGTGCGACCTCAAGATATCTACACCGAAGGCATTACGGGAATTGAACTTGAAGACATCAAAAATGCCATGGAATTTGGTCATGTGATAAAGTTATTAGCCATTGGCAGAGAAATAGGCCATAACAAACTGGAATTAAAAGTCCATCCCGCCATGATTCCTAAAGTTCACCCCTTAGCCGCGGTCCGCAATGAGTTCAATGCTTTGTATCTTCATGGCGATGCCGTAGGGAAAATGATGTTCTATGGTAAGGGCGCCGGGCCTATGCCTACAGCCAGTGCAATTCTTTCTGATATCATTGAACTGTGTACGAAGTCATTGACTTATAGTCATCAACTATCTCACTTCCCAAATAGAGGGGGAAGTAAAAGAATGATCTCAATCGATGAGACGGTCTCCGAACACTACTTACGCTTTCCCATTGTAGACAAACCCGGGGTAATAGGCAAAATAGCGACTATTCTGGGTAGCCATAACATCAGCATCTATGGAGCCACTGCTTCCCTGGTGCCGGTTAAAAGGGCGCTGGGTAATGTAAGAGTTCTTACCAAAAAGTCAAAGGAATCAGAAATAAGAAAAGCCATTTCCGAGATTAACCGCTTGCCCATAATGCGCGGTAAAGCTGTGATGATACGTATCGAAGAATAAAATTCGGCTCGCCCCCGGAATCCTCAATCGCGCTGTCATCGACGAAATTATGGCTGTCGCCGACGAGGATGCCTATACCATGGCGAGTAGGCTGACCAGGGAAGAGGGCCTCCTGGTAGGTATTTCCACAGGAGTAAATGTCTTCGCAGCCCTTCAGGTGGCCACGAGGCTGGGAGCAGGGAAGACGGTGGTTACTATCCTGCCGGACACTGGTGAGAGATACCTGACCATCCCCCTTTAAGGAGCAATTTTAAGAGCAACAATGCCCCACGCAAAACTTTGAGAATGACTCTCGACTGATTCATAGGAGGCAGATATGTCCATTAAAGTGTGCATTCCTACCCCTTGGCGCAACCTCACCGGGGGCAGGGCTCAGGTAGAGGTGGAGGCCGGCAACGTCGCAGAGCTTCTGGATAAGCTGGAGGCCTTTAACCCCGGCTTCAAAAGCCAGGTAGTCAACGAAAGGGGAGAAATTTTTCGCTACATCATCATATTCGTTAACAGGGAAGCGGTTTCTCCAGGGCTACACATCACTCTTAATGAGGGTGATGAGTTGGCCTTCGTCCCTGCATTAGCTGGTGATGGCACTGGATATCTAGTTGTGGAGAAGGATCCCGCTAACGGTCAGCGACAGAGACTAGATCTGCATTGAGAAATCAGCCAAAGTAGCAAGGGCCAAAGGGGAGTGAAAATGGCGGAGCAACTTCGATTGCATGATGGGCAACAGGAAAAAAGAGAGCGATTCGCCAAAGATGAGTTGGTTGAATGGTTAAACGAGAATAATCCGGATAAGCTTTCTTCCTTATTTCAGGAAGCGGACCACGTGCGGAAAGTTTACATGGGGGATGAGATCCATATCCGGGGCATTATTGAATTTTCCAATTACTGCCGAAAGAATTGCCTGTATTGTGGCCTCAGGAAAAGCAACGACCAGCTTATTCGTTACCGGATGAGCCTGCAGGAAATTTTCCAAAAGGAGGAATTGGGAACAGTCCTTAAGGTTTTGGCCTTGACAAGACTCGTGACTCGGAATACCCACAATCCTGCGACCACGGCTGTAGGCTCTCTTTTTCCGGGCGGAAAACAAAGGGCCCTCCAGTGCGGGGCTAATGTGATCATGCCCAATGCGACACCTAATGAGTTCAGGCAACATTACCAGATTTACCCGAATAAAATTTGCCTCAATGAAAGCCCTCAAAATTGTTATTTTTGTATCGAGGCCATGGTTACCTCCACAGGACGAAAGGTGGCTGCTAATTTCGGACACACGGTGAAAAATAAAACTCTACCCTCCCTCCAGGGTTAAAAACCTCAAAAAACATGAATAAAAAAGCCGTTGCTCTTCTATCGGGAGGGCTGGACAGTTCGCTGGCCGTAAAGTTGATGATCCAACAATAGATCGCAGTCTCGGCGGTTCATTTCACCAGTCCCTTTTGCAATTGCACGGCGAGAAAGGCGGGGTGCGGATACCAGGCTTTAGGAGTCGCCCAGAGGGAGGGATTTTGTTCCATCGGCCGGAACGTTGATTTTAATGACCGCCAAATCATTATCGGGATCCGTACCCACCAACTTGGCCGGCCATTTGCTGCCATCCCAGAGGGTGACTTCCAGTTTTTGAGCATTTCGGATCACGTGGTTGTTGGTCAGAATATGGCCCCGGTTATCGATGATGGAACCGGAACCACTGCCCTCGCGGGGGGATCGGGTTAAAGAAAAAGTCTCGGGTGATGACGGTACTGATTATATTTACCACGCTGGGGCTGGCTTTCTGATAAATCGCGATGTTGTTTTTCTCATCGTCGGTCAACGCTTCAGCCTGGTTCAATCCTAAAATTCCAGCGAAAAAAAGGGAAAGAAAAAATGACCAAAATCTTCTCCACTTTCTTATGGTGATTTCATCCCCCTCCTCTTTTTTTATTTGGGAAGAGAGTACCGCCATTTACGAGGCTTTTCAATCTCTTTTAAAACATCTGGAGCTGATTTGTTTTTCCATTTGCTTGATGCTAAACGAAATTAACAACCGAACGGATGTCTCCCTGCGTAATCAAGACATTTCCGTTTAAAGTAATTGTTTGATCGCTTCCTCGAAAATCGCCTTTTCGGTATACCCGACAAAGCGCCGGCAGATCTGCCCCTTTCGGTCGATGAGGAAGCTGGTAGGGATTCCTTGAATTGAACCCAGGCCCGGAATGTTTTGGAAAGCTTCCAATACCGCCTCATTCCCCATGAGGTTGATGTACTCTATTTGGTACTTCTCCAGGAATTTTCGCACCTCTTCCGGGCCCCCTTGATCCAGGGCAATGCCAATGACTACCAACCCGGCTTCTCTATATTGTTTGAAGAGTTCATTGAGATCGGGGATCTCTTTCTTGCAGGGGGAGCACCAGGTCGCCCAAAAATTCAGCAGAATTACCTTGCCCCGGAATTTTGCAACATCTACTTTCTCCCCTTTCAAATCGGGAAGGACCAAAGAGGAGATCATCAAATCATCCCCTACGCACTTGATCTTCCGGGCTCTGTTCGGGGAAAATTCCCAGAAAGTAAATGCCAGGGCAATGGATAATAGGACGACGCCGAAAACTGCCCAGAAAAATTTTTTTGATTTGATGGTGGCCATTTGGATCCTCCCCCGTTATTACTGAGGACGCGCGATTCATTGACGATCACGGCCAATTCCCCCGCTTCGTTGATTAAAACCCCGGGTACTATTCCTACCCCCCCTGCGAGGGCCGCTGGCACCCACCTTTTCTGGTTGATGCAGAAGATATCGCAGATATCCCTTCTTTTAACTTTCATCTTCCCGCCTTCGGATGAAAACCTGTATAGGGATTATTCTCAAAAAATATATGCGGGTCAAGTTTTTTCCGAGCGGGCCGACGGGCTTTTCCTCCTGTGGCGAAACAGCGCAGAGAAAGTGATAACAAATTTGAGCCTCCGGAGAAAATATTCCAGGCTTTATTTTAGTTTGGAGGAAGAGGAATAAATGGAAGGGGACAAGAATTTATTATTCAAAGCCTTAACGGTTACCCAGGATCCAGCTAACGAGTTCAGGGGTCGGCATGGTTCCGGTATGAATCCTTCCATCGGGCATTATCAGCGTAGGGGTCCCGGTAATTCCGAGCGCTTCGGCCAATTTGATGTTCGAATCGATTTCATTGGTTTCGCACTCCAGACGGGGAATTTCTTTGTGGGCAAAGGCATCCTCGAGCATTCTTATCGATCGATGGCCTGTCTCTTATACACATCT
>CAYQWO010000262.1:0-5468 GCA_964421095.1 uncultured Syntrophaceae bacterium | reverse complement strand
GGAGGTTAGTACCCTGGAGCCCGCGTTGGTATAAGTTGTTCAGGAAGCTTTCCCAGTGGGATTGTTTTTCGGAGGGGACCTGACGGAAGTCGATGATGTCCTTTTTGCCGTCTGGGCGGATGCGCAGAGCCACTAAGACGGTGCGTTTTTGGGTTCCCAGGCCGGTTTTGCGTTTGACCACCAAGCCATCGAGGATGAGCACGGAGTAAAGGTCCAGCAGGGTTCGGCAGTGGTAGGCGGACGACGGCGGCATCGAGCTTTTGCGCAATGTGGCTGACGGTCGTGGGGCTGACCCGTTCGCCCAGGATCGGCAAGAGGGCCTGGCCGACTTTGCGGGTGGAGAGGCCGAAGAGGAAGGCCAGCATGATCAAGCCTTCGACGGGAAGCAGGCGATGCACCCCGATGAAGCAGGAAAGTTCTCCTCAGAGCTTATGAAGAATTTTGATGTCGCCAAGGCGCGTTTCCTGGCTGCCATCGACTTCCTGAGACAACAGCCCACCGTTGCTCTAACCCGTATTGCGGCCATCGGCTATTGCTTCGGGGGTGGAGTGGTGCTCAACATGGCACGGCAAGGGGTGGACCTCAGGGGCGTGGCGAGTTTTCACGGAGCATTGACGGCGGTCAAGCCTGCTCAAGCCGGCACGGTGAAAGCGAGGATCCTAGTACTCAACGGCGCCGCCGATAAATTCATTCCTCCAGAACAGATTGAGGCGTTTAAACAGGAGATGAAATCGGCAGGGGTCGATTTCCAGTTTATCTCCTATCCAGGAGCAATCCACAGCTTCACGAACCCCGAAGCCGATACCTGGGGAAAGAAATTTAACTCCCCGCTGGCCTATAATGCCGATGCCGACAAGAAATCCTGGCTTGAACTGCAGAAGTTCCTGGATAAGGTTTTTAGGAAATAGCAGGCGATAAAATTACGAAGGAGCCAATAATTAACTAGGCATATTCTTGCAAAATCTCCCCTAGCCCCTCTTTCCCAAAGAGGGGAATTCCTCCCTTTGACAAAGGGAGGGGGAGGAGGGATTTAGCCTTATGCGCCCATACAATTATGGGTTGCCTAATACGTCCTGATGATCAGCGGAGGAGCGAAATTTTTTCTTTCTGGAGGGCTGCCTTCAGTTTTTTGACATTTCCGGGTTCTTTTGTTATGATGCCATAGATTTTTCCTTTCCCTGAAAACCCTATCCCTGGATTCTGGAATCCGGGCCATCGTTTCAATAAGCGGGGAATTGGAATGCGGGGTGATCAATTAGCCCGCCAATGGCGGGTGATTCTGGCGATTGAAGCCAGTCCCAACGGGTTGACCGTAGCCGAGGTCTCTCCCCCTCTTACCCTGACCCAGCTAACCTATCTAAATTTTGAAAGAACCTCACACGGGTCCTGCGGGGAACCCCCATTTTCCGATTCTCTGGAGTCGCTCTTCAATAAAGGATGTCAAGTGCTCTGACCCGGGAAGAAATCAGAAACTTATCACAACTTGTGATAAGTTCAGGCATCAAACATGCCCCCAATGTGTTTGCTTTTACAAGGAGGGTGAAGATATCTTTTCGGAGGAATGATGGCGAATCGAAAAGGTGATGCGCAAATTCAGAAAGTCGAGATTTCTGTTGGTGGAATTGAACAGAAGATTTACCGAATCCGGGGCCAAAGGGTAATGTTGGACGCTGACCTTGCTGAACTTTATGGAGTGAAAACCAAAATTTTGAACAAAGCTGTCAAACGAAATTTGGATCGTTTTCCCGAAGATTTCATGTTTCAGCTTAATAATCAGGAACTTGAAAGTTTGAGGTTCCAAATTGGAACCTCAAGAATTGGTCACGGCGGAACCCGTTACTTGCCTTATGCCTTCACCGAACAGGGCGTCGCCATGTTGTCCGGGGTTTTGACCAGCCCAAGAGCGATAAAGGTCAATATCGAAATCATGCGGGCCTTTATCAGATTACGTCAGTTATTGGGAACACACAAGGAACTTGCCCGAAAATTGGCCGAATTAGAGCAGCATTTAAGACATCATGATGAACAGATCCTGGCCATTTTTGATGCCATTCGACAGCTAATGGCAGCCCCGGAAAAGCATCCAAAGAAAATTGGATTTCAGTTAAGGGAGAAACGGGCTGCCTATTCTGCAAGGGGATAATTTTTAGTTGGCAGGACAAAAGACCTTTTGTCAAAAAGATTTGACCCCGGACCCACACTCAGGAGGATTTTGGCATGCCTCAAAGGATATCTAAGAATAGTGATCAGGATAGGAGCTTCCCCATCAACTTTGAGGGATTGCGGCATGCTCCTGAAAATGAACTGGGAGTCGTTTTTCTTTTTAGCAAGGTAGCAAAACGGTTAGGTTTTTTAGAAATAGACATTATCCAACCTCATTTTCCCGATTGTTGGGCCATGAAACGGACGAATTCAGGCGTTAAGAGAGTGTGGGTAGAATTTGAATATAATTCCCGCCGCTTTAAATCAAACGTTATACAATTAAAAGGGCTGAAACCAAAAAAGGGATTTATCGTATGTTGGGAGCATGATTGGGAAGGGTGTGAAAAATATGTTGAGAGAGTAATTGAATTAAGATCTGAGCTTGCCTTGGGACGCCAAATCTGGATCCAGAACACGTTACCAGAATATCAAGCTGGGCTTGATGAGACACCTCGAATTCATAAGAAGGATTGGGAATGGACAGTTTCAGGAAAAGCAAGACCGGGCGACCTGCTATTAATGTACCGGGCTGGAAAAAAGCATGAGGCACGTCAGTATGGTATTGATGAAGACCTGCTTCAGTCGATTGCGAATATTTTTGTAGTGAAGTCATTTCCTAGACCAGACAAAAAATGGGGTTACGAGGCTGATGTATCACAGGTGGCTTTGCTTCAAAACCCGCTGCGCCTCGAACAAATGCGTAGTGATCGAATCTTGAAATTTGCACCATTCGTCAAGAAGTCTATGATAGGAAGAAACGATGCGACGCCATATTGGTACAGGATATACGATTTGATTCTTCAATTAAACCCGGATAAGAAGCTGCGGGGATCACTAAAACCATATCGTCCTGAAGCAATTTAAATAGGGGGTCAATAGGAGCAATTGGAATAAGGCGTTGAAGAGGATTAGGTAGGGAATACATCAGACCAGGGTAAGTGACCCATGAATTGGGACTGAAACAAATGGACGAACTCAAGCCTTAGGATCTTATTTAGTTACTGACCTTTGGTTTAAAATAATGCGCAAGCCTCCTGAAAGACCTACCTCTCTTCGCCCTATAGGGTCCACGATAACCTTTCCTAAACCCACCCTTATCATCGATAGCATGGAGCAAAGGCCATATTCCTTCAAACGCTTCCACAAATGGTTTGGCGCAATTGAGCGAAGAAAACTGTTTGTAGGCGATTACTCCATTGATGGGCTAGAAGATCGGGTGGCGGTCGAGAGGAAGTCATTGCAGGACCTGTTTAACTGTTGCTCTCCTTACCACTCCAGGGATGCTTTCGTGTGCGCGTGTGAACGTCTCGGCAAGATGGAGTTCTCGGCTTTGGTAATCGAAGGATCGATCACGAAGATCCTTCGGAGTAACGAATTCAGCGGCATGCACCCGAATGCGGTATTTGGCACGATCCAGGCGTTGGCGGTACGATGGGGAATCCAACCCTGGTTTGCCGCCAACCGTGCCCTGGCCGAGGAAATAACAGCCTGCCTGCTCCATAAAGCCTACCAACTCGCAGCCCTTGAGCAGAAAGGCCTACCCCGGCGATTTGTCGAAGGGGATATATGATGATTTTGTGCGCTGAGGTAACGGACAAGCTTAGAAGGTGAAGGTTCTTTTCTTTATTATAGGTGGGGTTTGCAAATTTGAGAACGGAAATAGCACCGCCGAGGCGCTGCGCTAAGGTACTAGGCAACTAGATACCATAGAAAGTGGAAGACTAAGTTCTTATTGAGGGTGGTTTGAAAATCTTATTTAAGAAGGGATGGGACGTTCGTCCAAAAGCAACTTCTTCTGTGGGTGACCGGGAGAAGAGAGAGAATTGCAGCACTCAAGAAGGATTTGTATGGTAAATCGGAAAAGAATCGGAACTGAATCGTCGGCATTAATAAATTACCTTTGAACTGATGCCCCGGTTTTTCGTTCAAGGGAGGTCCAAAATGTATCGTCAATCATACATGAAAGGCATTCGCCTCGCGTTAAAATTGGTCCACTTTTCTAGAGTCAAACCCAACCAATGGTTTCTCGAAGCTAAAGATTCTCCCCGACCAGAAGCACAATATGCATGGCGGCGGCTTTTCCCCGAAGAGGTTCTCAGTTTTTCGCGTGACCATTCCCCTTGCCCTCAGTGCCAACCCGGCCAGAACGGAATAAACGCCACGACCCAAAATGAGGCGTATATCACCCATTTCTGCCAAATGGAATGGGTTCGGGTCTTGCCCGCAACCAGACTCTCACCAAAATCAAAGCTTACTCAGAAAAGAGAGGGATATGAAAAAAATTAAAAGTCGCCATCGCCGTACAAACGATGGCCATACTTATAGTATAACAACTGTCCCGATCATCCGCGACCCCATTCATGTTTTGCTAATACGCTGCCCTGTTTGCGGAATTCATTCTGCGGAGATTGTTACTAAAGAGGGGCGCTCCTATTGGCAGTGCAAGGCCTGCTTTGAGGAAGGCCAACAAAACTAACCCTAAGCGACGCAACGTGAGACCTCGTGGAAATCATTATCAGGTCTACACTATTGACAAAGGTCCTGGAAACACGGGCCGTAGGTTCTGGGTGAACTTACGGTTAATGGGTTGAGGCGGGGGGCCTCAAGTTTCTGACTGAACGGCACAAGCAGCTCTTCAACATTTGTGAAGAAATCGAGGTCATTGCTCCTTCTATGCTTGAGAAAAAAGGTAGAGAGGGCTGTTCCACCTGTGAGGTAAAAAGCTTCCTGATCAGGTAGTTCGCTAAAGCAGAGGAGTATCCTTTTTTGCAGATTTGTTAATATCTCCAAGCCATTCCTCCCAGAACATTTTTACCTCTTTAGGAAGGAAGTTCTTGATGCGCGCAAAAGATTCTAAAAATTCTAAGGGTTTAATTTCTTTTAAGAGCTTTTTGACATCCGAAGCTTTCCCCCTGGAGAGGATTTGCTGAATATACATGTCCACGTGGGTCTTATTTGAAAGGTCAAGCTTGGTACCCTCTTTCAAAAACCAGAATAATTTTTTCTGAACCGTGGTCTTCATTTTACAATTAAGAGTACATCCTTAGGCCTTTTTGCCTATGCAGTTCCAATTATACCAGAAGAGAAGAAAATTTTCTCCTTTCGGGCAACATCCATCTCCAATCAGAGCACGCCGTCGGCTCTGAGTTGGCTTACCTCGCCGGGGCTGATCCCCAGGTATTTCCCTAAGATGAGTTCGTTGTGCTCTCCGACCAATGGGGAGGGCCTTTCAATTTTGCCCGGAGTCTCCGAGAGCTGGAAGGGAA
>CAYQWO010000261.1:2815-5471 GCA_964421095.1 uncultured Syntrophaceae bacterium | reverse complement strand
CACTTTATTTCTTTAGTAACGTGGCGAACCCTTTCTGCAGGGTCTGCGGAAAATCTTTCGCCGTGATCAGGAGACTTTGGACATAGGCCTCAATCTCCATGTGAGTCATCTTGTCCAGTCCAGCACCCCAGTCCACAGCCCGCTTGGCCAAACCGAGAGCCAGGAAAGGCCGTTGCTTGAGCTTGGCCAGAAAAGCCTGGGTCTTTTCTTCCAGAGCGGCGTCGGGGAAGACCTGGTTGACAAGGCCGATCTCGTATGCTCTCCTGGCCGGGATCATGTCCCCGGTCATGATCAGCTCTTTAGCCCAAATCGGACCAAGCATCCGCGTCAGGCGGCTCGTCCCCCCGCAATCCGGAATGAGACCCAGAATGATCTCGGGTACGCCCAGGGTTGCGTTTTCAGAGGCGATGCGGAAGTCCGCTGTCAAAGCCAGCTCCAACCCCAAGCCGCCGCAGAAGCCATGAATCTTGGTCACTATGGGCTTCTCGATTCGTTCAATCCGGTTAAAGATGGTTTGAATGTTTTCGATACCCTCGCGCAGGCGGATTCCCGGCGCCCTCCCGTCATCCTGAGCCACCAGGCCCAGAAAGTTAAAGTCGATGCCCGCAGAGAAAGCGGGTCCCGCTCCTTGAAGTAATATGACCCGCGCTTCGAGGTTGACGCTGAGCTCGGCAAAAGCCTTGTTGATCCCTTCCAGCACGTCTCCATTGATAGCGTTCCGTTTTTCTGGACGATTGAGAGTAATGGTGCCGACGCCGTCTTGCACTTCCCATTTAATCAGTTGATTTGACATAACATCCCCCTTAAGTAAGGTTATGAGTTACGCCCCCTCACCCTTCCCCTCTCCCCTGGAAACGGGGGAGAGGGCGGGGGTGAGGGAGAGTCCGCTCAGCTTCGCAATCTCTCCCACGATCCGGCCGGTAAATTCCCTTGCGTCCGATCCTCCATCGGCGTAAAGGGGCGGGCCGATTTTTACGTGCACTTCGGTCCTAAATCTTTTCTCATCGTACCGAATGCCCACAGGGATAAAGGGGACGGCTTTATCTGCGCACCATCCCATCTTTTCCTGGATGTGCAAGATACGCTCGATGAAGCGATGCTTCCCCCGGCCCACGGCATGGGGATAATAGGTCCCCTCTGGAAAAAGGACAATAAATTCTCCCTTTTTCAAAAGCTGTTCCACGTAACGGAAAGAGTCCAGGCTCTTAACCGGATTTAACCGATGGATGGGGACTCCTCCCAAGAAGGATAAAAAATGGCGCACAACCGGGTAGACGAAGAGCTCCTGCTTGGCAATATAGTTCAACGGCATCCAGGCCGCCAAACCCACAATCGGAATGTCTGTCCAAAACTGGTGCTTGGGCAGCAGAATGGCCGGACCCGCGGGAGGAAGATTTTCCTGCCCTTCTATTTTTATTCGGTAGATGCAGCTCAAGCAGACATGTCCAATCCTCCGGATGAATAAATATAATAGATTGCTCCGCCGCAGGTCCAATTTTTAATCCCTTTAAATCCTTTCCCCTATATTGGTCTCCCAAATTATCACAGGGGGACCTGGGAATCAATAAGATGTAGTCAGGCCAGGAGGATTTCTGCTTGACATTGATCCGGAGGAGAGGTTATTTATTTTTAGGCCGAATCAGGCTGAGTAAAAGAATAACCGGTACTGAAAGGAACAAGAACGCATCGAAAAGTGGGACCGGGTTACTGGGTACATTCTTCTTTTCCTCGGGGTGATAGCGGCCTGGAGCTCAACTCAACTCTCCATGGGGAAGTTTAAACATCCCGGACCCGGGTTTCTCCCATTTGGGCTCTCCATCATCCTCATCTTTCTCTCCCTGCTCTTGATCTTGCCCCGCCAGAAAAAGAGCACCCCTGCAATCCCCTTTTGGCCTCACCAAACCTGGTTGCGGCCTCTTCTGGGGTTAGCCATCTTTATCCTCTACGCTATCCTCCTCGCCAGGGTCGGGTTCCTCATCACCACTTTTATCTTTCTGCTCCTCTGGTTGGGGGGGATCGAACGAATCCGCCCGGGACCCATGATCAGTATCTCTGCCCTGGTTACTGCCGCCCTTTATTTCATCTTCGGCTTTTTCCTCGAGGTCCCCCTTCCCGGAGGAATCCTGAATTGGTGAAGAGATAAATGTATGGGTGAGATTTTTGGCATGTTTCAGGGCTTGGCCAGCGGGTTTGGCATCGCCTTCAGTATGACCAACCTGACCTTTGCTCTGATCGGAGCGGTTCTCGGGACAGCTGTGGGGATCCTTCCCGGGCTCGGACCGGCCGCCACCATCTCTCTGCTCCTACCCATTAGTTTCAAGATTGGGTCTCCGGTTACCTCGATCATTATGATGGCTGGAATCTTCTACGGGGCGATGTATGGGGGTTCGACAACCTCGATTCTGGTGAACATCCCGGGGGAAGCCGCCTCGGTCGTCACCTGTATCGACGGTTACCAGATGGCCCTTAAGGGCCGGGCCGGTCCTGCTCTGGGGATCGCGGCCATCGGCTCTTTTGTCGCCGGAACCATCGGGGTGTTGGGCTTGACTTTTGTGGCCCCGCCGCTGGCTGAGTTCGCCTTGAAATTCGGCCCCCCTGAGTATTTCTCTTTGACTCTGCTGGGCCTGCTCATGGCCACCCTTCTGGGAGGAGCTTC
>CAYQWO010000261.1:0-2715 GCA_964421095.1 uncultured Syntrophaceae bacterium | reverse complement strand
ATTTCTCTTTGACTCTGCTGGGCCTGCTCATGGCCACCCTTCTGGGAGGAGCTTCCATCCTGAAGGGACTAGTCATGGTTATTTTAGGGCTCCTTCTGGGCTCGGTGGGCCTCGACCCCATCTCCGGAGCCATCCGTTTCACCTGGGGATTCCACATGCTCCAGGAAGGGATTGATTTTGTCACGTTAGCCATGGGGATGTTCGGCATCGGAGAGATCCTTTACAACCTGGAAAAGGAATTGAAGACCCAGCTGGTGACCCGAAAGATCTCTCACCTCTGGCCGACGTTAAAAGATTGGGCCGAATCGAAGTGGGCGGTCGTACGCGGCTCTTTCATTGGTTTTTTCATCGGCATCTTGCCCGGAGGCGGAGCCGTCATTTCCTCTCTGGTCTCCTATGCCGTCGAGAAGAAAGTTGCCAAACATCCGGAGGAGTTCGGGAAAGGGGCCATTCAAGGAGTGGCCGGCCCGGAGTCAGCCAATAACTCGGCGGCCAGCGCCTCCTTCATCCCCCTGCTGACCCTGGGCATTCCGGGCAATCCAGCCATCGCCATGATCTTTGCCGCCCTGCTCATTCAGGGGGTGCAGCCAGGGCCCTTTCTGATTACGGAACATGCGGATATTTTCTGGGGGGTCGTGGCCTCCATGTACATCGGCAATGTAATGCTCCTGATTCTCAACCTGCCGCTGGTGGGAATGTGGGTACAGTTGCTTCGGGTTCCCTATGCCATCCTGGCTCCCATTATCGTCTTGTTTTGTTGTGTCGGGGTCTATAGTATTCGCAACACTGTTTTTGACATCTGGGTGATGGGAATTTTTGGGGTGATCGGATATCTTTTCCGGAAGGTGGACCTGGAGCCCGGGCCCATGATCCTGTCTTTTGTTCTGGGCCCGATCCTGGAGAGGTCAATCCGCCAAGCCCTTTTAATTTCTGCCGGAAGTCCCCTGATCTTTTTCCAGCGCCCCATCTCCGGCGTGATGATGGGGTTTCTCATCCTTTTCATTTTGATTAAGGTCTCTATGGGGTTGCGGAAAAAACCGCAATAAAATAGAGGGCCAAAAAATATTGAAACCACAGGTGAATTCAGATTTCATCTTATCAATCTTCATCAATTCGTTGACTGCCGTTCCAGCTCAACATTGAGTTTGCGGATTTGCTCTTCTGCCCGTTTGCGCTCATTGAAAAGCTGGGCATTGGCGATGCCACCGGCAATCTGCGCGGCGATACGCTCGGCCAGCCGGAGATTTTGGTCGTTGTAAGCCTTGGATTTTTTAGACCGAAAATGCAGGGCCCCGATTACCTGATCCCGCGAGATCAGGGGCACGGTCATCATGGAGCGCAGGCCAGCTTTAAAGGTCGATATGAGGCGGGAGAATCGGCCTTCCAGCTCCTCTACGGCCTCGGGTTGAATCAACAGGCCCCGGCGGGTGCGCATGACTTCTTCGTTGCCAGATTGCGGTATAGGGAAAACATCGCCAATACGTCTCCCTTCGAATTCCAGCCCCGAGGCATAGGTCACGGTAGCAGTGCCTTCTTCGGGATTATTGAGGGCGACCATTATCCTGTCAAAAGGAATCAACTTACGCGCTTCTGCCGCGAACCCTTCGTATACCTCCTCAATATTCAATGTGGAGCTGATAATGCGCCCAATTTCTGCCATGACAGCATTTTCTTGCACCAGCCGCCTGGCCTCTTCCTCACTTCTTCGTAAAGCCTCCTCCACCTGCTTGCGCTCGAGAAAAAGCAGGACATTGGTAATGGCCCCCGCAATCTGCGTGCCCACCCTTTCGGCAAGTTTCAGATCCGCTTCCGTATAGGCATTTTTTTTGAACGTCTGCAGGTTCAGAACGGCAATCACCTGATCTTTCGAGATCAAAGGAATCAACATCATGGATCGAAATCCGGCCTTAAAAAGGGGCAGAAGGCCGGGAAATCGACCGATAACCTCTTCCCAATTCTCTTCCAAAATGAGCATGCTCGAGCGATGCTGCATCACCCACTGCGCAGCAGTGCCCGCCAAGGGAATGACGTCTCCCATTTTACGGCCGGCCACATCAACCCTGTGAACATAGGGGATCGTGAAAGTCTGATCTTGATGATTGATGACGTTGATCGCAATTCGATCGCAGGGGATGAGTTTGCGCACAGTCTCAGCGAACCGTTCATATACCTCCTCAATGTTCAGCGTGGAGCTGACAATTTGCCCAATCTCGGCCATGATCGCGTTCTCTTGGGCGATACGCAGATTTGTCAGGTCCCGCAGGATCACCTGGCAAAAAGACTCATGCCCTAAATCGATCCTTTTAAGGGAAAGATCCACGTCCAATGGCGCGTCATCTTTTGTTAATAAGGATATGGAATCTATCCTCGCCTCTCCGGTCTGAAGGGCTTCTTCAAAAAAAACCTGGGCCTTTTCTTTGGCCCCGGGCCCGAATAGATCGATGAAATCTTTCTGAAGAAGTTCCTCCTTTTCGTATCCCGTTAACCGCTTGACCTCTTGATTGATATCCGCAATGAGAAATTGGGGGTCTCGCAAAATGATGATGCCGTCGTGGGCATTCTCAAAGAGGCCGCGATACTTATCTTCGGAAATGGCCAGCTGCTGCTGTTTCTCCTTCATGAAGGTTTGCACGATATAACCATAGAAGGCTGCCATGATGAAGATAAAAGGAATCCGGAGGATATAGCTGCCTACATGCTCTGAGCGTAATAGCC
>CAYQWO010000260.1:0-5477 GCA_964421095.1 uncultured Syntrophaceae bacterium | reverse complement strand
AGGAGTCAGAAGAAAAGAATGGAACGGAGCTTAAAATGGACAAATACCAGGTCTATGTTCCCAAATTGATCAGCACAAAGGAACCGATCGTTTCCGGCCATCGGGCCTGTCAAGGATGTGCCGAGGTTCTGGCTGTGCGTTATGTCCTCAAGGCGTTAGGGCGAAACATCATCATCGCCAATGCCACGGGGTGCATGGAAATCATTTCTTCCGCCTTTCCTACTACAGCCTGGGATGTTCCCTGGGTCCATGTGGCCTTCGAGAACGCCGCGGCCGTCGGTTCCGGAGTCGAAGCCGGACTGAAGGTGCTGATGCGCAAAGGTCGCCTTCCGAAAAAGTCTATCAAGGCAGTGGCTATGGGCGGCGATGGGGGTACTTCAGACATCGGACTGCAGGCTTTGTCCGGCGCCCTGGAGCGGGGGCACGATATGCTCTACTGCTGCTTTGACAATGAAGCCTACATGAACACGGGCATTCAGCGCTCCAGTTCCACTCCTTTCGGGGCCATGACCACGACTTCTCCGCCGGGCCAGGTGAGCTTCGGGCAGATGACCTGGAAGAAGAACATGGCCGCCATCGCGGCGGCCCACGACATTCCTTATGTGGCCACCGCCTGTTCCAGCTACCCCTTCGACCTCATGGAAAAGGTCCAGAAAGCCAAAGAGATCTCAGGACCATCGTATATCCACATTCTTTCGGTTTGCCCGACGGGTTGGAGGATCCCATCTGATCAGGCGATTCGCTATGGACGGCTGGCCGTGGAGACGGGGATCTTCCCCCTTTATGAAGTGGAGCACGGGAAGTATCGAATGAGCATCGACTTTCCCAAGCTGCGGCCGGTTACCGATTATTTCCAGGGCCAGGGAAGATTCCGCCACTTGACCCCGGACTTGATCGCCAAGATTCAGGAGCGGGTGAACGAGGAATATACGGCCTTGAAGGCCAAAGTCAACATGGCTCAGGCCCATTAATCGATTGCGGATTGCGGATTGCGGAAAGACAGAATAAGCAAATTGGAGAAACCAATGGATCTGAAAAAGGTGGATGAAATCATCGATAAGTACAACGCCGAAAAGAGTTTCCTCATCGGCATTTTCCAGGACATCCAGGCGCAGTGGCGCTATCTGCCGCGGGAAGCCATCGCGCGGGTGGTCGAGCGTCTGGGCATTCCCCTTACTCAGGCCTACATGGTGGCCACATTTTACAAGTCCTTCAGCCTGGTACCGCGGGGCGAGCACGAGATCAATGTCTGCCTGGGTACTGCCTGCCATCTGCGGGGGGGCCAGCGGCTGGTGGAGAATTTTGAGCGGACTCTTAAGGTCAAGGCTGGAGGGACGACGGCGGACAGGAAATTTACCCTCGAGACCGTGAACTGTCTGGGAGCCTGTGCGCTGGCTCCGCTGGTGCGCGTGGACCAGAAAAATTATGGGAAAATGAGTGGGGATAAGATTTCGAAAATCATCAAAGAATACCGACCCGATGGGGAAGGAAAAACCCATGGAGAAAATTAAAACCCCTCAAGGACTGGAAAAGCTCCGCCAGGCCATCCGGGCCGAGCAAAAGCCCGAGCGCTTGCAGGTGACCGTGTGTGGAGGAACGGGCTGCCTTTCCAACGGTGCCGACCAGGTGGTGGCGGCTTTGGCTGAGGAAATGGAGAAGCAAGGGCTGAATGGAACCGTCCACCTGAAAAAGAGCGGATGTCATGGGTTCTGCGAGCGCGGGCCCCTGGTGACCATCTACCCGCAAGATATTTTCTATCAGCGGGTTTCGGAAAAGGATGCGGCCGAGATCGTGGCCGAGACCCTGATCAAAGCGAAGACAATAGAGCGGCTTCTCTACAGCGATCCGCAAACCGAGGAGAAAATTCCCCGGCATGATGAGATTCCTTTTTACAAGCATCAGATGCGCATCGCCCTGAGAAACAACGGACGCATCGATCCAGCAAACATCCGGGATTACATTGCCAGCGGAGGGTATGCGGCTCTGGCCAAAGCGCTGACCTCCATGACCTCTGAGCAGATTATCCGGGAGATCGAAAAATCGGGTTTGCGGGGCCGGGGGGGCGGCGGCTTTCCGGCCGGAAGAAAGTGGAGGTCCTGCCGCGATGCTCACGGGGATGTGCGCTACGTGGTTTGCAACGGCGATGAAGGGGACCCGGGAGCCTTTATGGACCGCTCGATCATGGAAGGTGACCCGCACAGCGTCATCGAAGGCATGATTATCGGGGCTTTTGCCATCGGGTCCAACCAAGGGTACATTTACGTTCGCAACGAGTACCCGCTGGCCGTGAAGCACCTGACGATCGCCTTGGAGCAGGCTCGAGAGTATGGATTCCTGGGGAAGAATATATTCGATACCGGTTTCGATTTTGACGTGCGCATCAACCGCGGGGGCGGCGCTTTCGTCTGTGGGGAATCGTCTGCCTTAATGGCCTCTCTGGAAGGGCGAGCCGGAGAGCCCCGGGCCAAGTATATCCACACCGTCGAACGTGGCCTGTACGATAAGCCGACGAACCTGAACAACGTGGAGACATGGGCCAATGTACCTGTGATCATCACCCGCGGGGCCGACTGGTTCGCCTCCATGGGGACCGCAGGAAGTAAGGGAACCAAGGTGTTCTCCCTGGTGGGCAAGGTGAAGAATACCGGGCTGGTGGAAGTACCCATGGGCATTACCCTGCGGGACATTATCTATAAGATCGGCGGGGGCATCCTCAAAGACCGGGACTTCAAGGCCGTGCAAACCGGCGGTCCTTCGGGAGGTTGTATTCCCAAGTCCCTGATTGATATGCCCGTAGACTTCGACGAGCTAACCAAAGCTGGCTCTATGATGGGTTCGGGCGGCATGATCGTCATGGATGACACGGACTGCATGGTGGACGTGGCCAAGTACTTTACCAAGTTTTTGGAGGAGGAGTCTTGCGGCAAGTGCACGCCCTGTCGAGAGGGCGTACGCCGGATGAAAGAGGTATTGATCGATATCACTGAAGGGCGGGGGACAGAAGAGTCCACTGCCCTGCTCGAAGAGCTGTCTGAAGCCATCATTTTGGGATCACTCTGTGCCCTGGGCACCACGGCTCCCAACCCCGTGCTGTCCACCTTGCGCTACTTTCGCAACGAGTATGAAGCGCACATCAAGGAGAAGCGCTGTCCGGCGGGGGTGTGCAAAGAGCTTATCATATACTCGATCCTGGAGGATCTGTGCAATGGTTGCCACCGCTGCTTCCGGGAATGCCCTCAGCAGGCCGTTTCTGGCGAGGTCAAAAAGCCGCACCGGATCGACCCCGCCAAGTGTATCAAGTGCGGCATCTGCTACGACGTCTGTAAATTTGATGCCGTGGTAAAAAAATAGAAACAAGGATTCACCGCAGAGGACGCAGAGACCGCAGAGGTTTAATCATAATTCTAAAAACAAAAAGACCAAAAGGACATTTTTGGTTTTTGATATCTGGTTATAGGTTTATTTTCTCTGCGTTCTCGGCGCTCTCTGCGGTAAAGACTTTTTAAATGGAGAAGGGATAAACCCATGGTCAATATCACGATCGATGGAATCCCGTACCGAGCTGATAAGGGCGCGACCGTTTTACAGGTTGCCCACGAGAATGGGATTGAAATTCCCACCCTTTGTTTCCACGAGTCCCTCGGACCCGAGGGTCGATGCCGCCTGTGCATGGTGGAGGTGAAGAAGGGGAACCGTACCCGCATGGTCACTTCCTGCCTTTATCCGGTGGAAGAAGGGTTGGAGGTGCAAACCGGGAACGAGAAGATTTCCCTTGTCCGCAAGATGGTTCTGGAGCTTCTGCTGGCCCGCTGCCCGGACTCCGAAATCATCCAGAAGATGGCCACCAGGATGGGCGTGGAGAAGTCCCGTTTCCGGCCCGACGAAGGCAACTGGAAGTGCATCCTCTGCGGGCTTTGCGTCAAGGCCTGCGAAGAGGCTGTCGGAGTGAGCGCCATCGGCCTTTCTTACAGAGGTTCGCACCGAAAAGTAGGTACCCCATTCATCGAGCCGACCATGGTCTGCATCGGCTGCGGGGCCTGCCACTTCATCTGTCCCACTGGAGCCATCGAGATGACCGAAGAGAAAGGAGTCCGGCGAATCTGGGGGCGGGACTTCAAGCTTCAGGCCTGCAAGGTCTGCGGCAACCTGTTCGCTCCCGAGTATCAACTGGAGTGGATGGCCAGGAAAAGCGGCGTGCCTATGGAGTTTTTCCAGACCTGCCAGAACTGCCGGAAATAAACCCACCCGGCGCCCAATCCATAAATCTTTCTGAAATCAAAAAGGGGCTTCCGCCAAGCCCCCTTTTTCATTTCCCTGCCCCTTTCCCGCCTCTGGGCGCATGCCTTGTACCCGGAGCTTTTGGAGATGGAGGGTGGCCGGGCGCGGGGGCCATGACTTTTGGGCCGCTCGGCGGGTGTTTCACCTTCGAAGGCGAGGGGCTCCCTGGGGCAGGCATTCTTCTCTCGCCCTGGTGAGGAGCGGGGATGCTCCCCGGCCTCGGGGTTATTACACCCATTGGCGTGCCCGGGGTCCTGGAAGGGAGGCGCCGCTTCAGTTCGTCGATCTTTTTTTGCTCCTGCTGGGCCGCTGGGGTATTCCCCTCTTTCAAATATATCCGCGTTAACCAAATGCGGGGTACAGGATTGTAGGGCTGAAGAATGACGGCCCGATTGTAATTGACCACCGCCTGCTTGTAGTCTTGTCTCTTTACAGCATAGATATATCCCAACCCAGCATAGGCCATGGCAAAATTCGGATCGATCTGGGCGGATTGATTCAGCAGGAAAATCCGCTGGTCATCGTCCAGCCTACTGCCCTCCGGGCTATACGTATCCGCTGCCTGGGAGTATAATTTAAAAGCTTCCATGGAGGTCGTCGGCTTGGCCGCGAGCAAGAGCCTGTCTTCATCCGTGAGAGGGGCGTTGAGGGCCTCCAGGAAGGAAGCAGCAATCCTGTCTTGAGCTTCGAAGATCTTGTCCAGCTCTCCATAAGCGCCAGCGAAGACCTGGACTCTGCCGGTCTCCACGTCCAGGAGCCGCGCATCAATCCGGATGGTTTGCCCGATGATCTGGAAGGAACCAGTCACCAGGCCCTCGGCGCCAATCATTTTCCCCATTTTGGGCGCGGTGTTTTCATCGATGAGACCGGTCTGCCCCAGTTCGATCTCCTTCAAGGCCTCAGAAAGCTTTATCCTTTCTACCAAATCGAAACAGGACAGGCTCCCCAGCTTGGTGGTGAAAACCTCGGCGATGCCTGTGCTGAGCCAGTCATAATCTTTTTGCCCTGAGAGGTTAGCGAAAGGCGTGACAGCGATCACGACAGGGTCATCGGAGGAAAAAGGTTTTGAAATACTGCGGGCTGATGAATGGCCTGCAAGCCCTAAAAAGGCTGACCCGAAAAGCAAAATTAATGGGAGGATAAAAAGCTTCTTCAAAGGGGTCTCCCCCTTCGGCACTCGGGTGAAGAAAGGGGTCCAG
>CAYQWO010000259.1:3943-5539 GCA_964421095.1 uncultured Syntrophaceae bacterium | reverse complement strand
AAGGACTCCAGAAGGTATTCAAGACCTCCGGCAAGATCGTGATTTATCCATCCTCTGGGACCGGGGCATGGGAAGCGTCGCTGGTGAATGCCCTTTCTCCGGGCGATAGAGTGCTGATGTTCGAAACCGGCCATTTTGCGACGATGTGGCGCAACGTGGCCGCGCGGCTCGGTCTGCAGGTCGATTTTGTCCCTGGAGACTGGAGATGCGGCGTAGATCCAAAAGTGGTCGAGGCCAAGCTGGCCGAGGATCGGTCTATCAAAGCGGTCGTCATGGTGCATAACGAAACCTCCACCGGCGTGCTCAGCCGGGTGGGTGAAGTGCGCAGGGCGATCGACCGGGTGGGGCACCCGGCATTATTCCTGGTGGATACGGTTTCTTCTCTTGCTTTAACGGATTACCGGCATGATGAGTGGGGAGTTGACGTGACGGTAAGCAGTTCCCAAAAAGGACTGATGCTGCCGCCAGGCCTGGGCATCAATGCCCTCAGCGAAAAAGCCCTGGGGGCATAAAAATCGGCCCGCTTACCGAAGTAGGATTGGGATTGGGAGGCAATGATCAGTGCTAACCAGACAGGTTTTTTCCCCTATACCCCCGCGACCAATTTACTTTTCGGTTTGAAAGAATCGATTGAGATGATCCTGGAAGAGGGCCTGGAGAGGATTTTTGCCCGGCATAATCGCCTGGGGGAGGCAACCCGCCGCGCTATTCGGGCATGGGGACTGGAGGTAAACTGCTCCAATGCAGAAGAATACAGCAACTCTATCACGGCCGTGCGGATGCCCGAGGGGCACGATGCGGATGCCTTACGGCAACTCATCCTGGAAAAGTTTAACATGTCTTTGGGCAATGGCCTGGGAAAGCTCCAGGGAAAAGTTTTCCGCATCGGCCATATGGGTGATTTCAATGAATTGATGCTGGCAGGAACCTTAAGCGGGGTGGAGATGGGATTATCCCTGGCCGGTGTGCCGTTCAAAAAGGGAGGAGTAATGGCCGCCCTGGATTATCTGGCAAATACCCAAAGAGGATGACGGAAAAAGCGATGGATATTCCACCTGCCTGGGAAAGGGTGGATTTCTCGCGGCTGCGTGGGACCCTGATGGTTTTGGGGGCACCGGACGTGGGAAAAAGTAATTTTGCTCGCTTTCTCTACGGGCGGCTCTGCGCGGGTTCCTCTCGTGTGGCTTACCTCGATGGTGACCCGGGACAGAGCAGCTTGGGGCCGCCAGCTACGATGACCCTGGGATTGAGCGCAGGTGGAGATGATTCCTTTCCGCCCAAGGGACGGGTGTGGAGGAGTTTTGTGGGAACTATCTCACCCAGGGGGCATATGCTTCCAATGCTGACGGGTGCTTTCCGTCTGGTCATGGCGGCCCGCGAAGCGGGGTCCCAGGTGGTCATCTACGACACAAGCGGTTTCGTTGCCCCAACTGGTGGTGGAACCCATCTAAAACTGGCCAAGATTGACTTGTTGCGTCCAGCGGCATTGTTTGCCCTTCAGCGCCAGCAGGAGTTAGAGTATCTGTTGGCTCCTCTGCGGCGGAGCCACCGGGTTGAGGTGATAGATTTAAGCCCCTCCCCGGCGGCCAAACGGCG
>CAYQWO010000259.1:2271-3933 GCA_964421095.1 uncultured Syntrophaceae bacterium | reverse complement strand
GGCGTGACCCGTCCATACGTCGCGCTCACCGGGCCGAGCAATTTGCCCAATATTTTAGGCCATCCAATCTTTTGATGGTAAATTGGGCGCAATTTGCGGTCTTCCCAGCCCCCATTTTCGGTATGAACCGTCTGGTCGCCCTGGAAGACGCAGAAGGATTTATGATTGGCCTGGGAATCGTTGAAGAGATCGATGCGCAAACAAAAAAGGTCGTATTGCATACCCCGCTTTCTTCTATGAAAGGGGTAGAAGCAATACGCCTGGGAGATTTGGCCGTGGATCCCCGGACCTTTGAAGATCGCCATCTCAATTACGGAGGGGTCTCTGGCTGGACCTGAGTGGTTCAGCCCGGCGATTATATCAATGGCAGGGATCCTGCGCTTATAAGGATCATGGAAACTCAGAGTTGAGGAGGACTTCGATGGCCGAGATCAGGAGAACGTATTGCGGCCTCTGTCATCCAAGATGTGGGCTATTGTTCCATATCGAAGATGGAAGGGCTGTGAAGGTCGAGGGCGATCCAAAGCATCCCGTCTCTCGGGGAAGAATCTGCCCGCGGGGAACCTTGATGATAGACCATCTATATCATCGCGATAGGCTGAATTATCCTCTCAAGAGAACCGGAGAGCGGGGCGAGGGAAGATGGGAGCGAATCTCCTGGGATCAGGCTCTGGACGAAGTGGCTCAAAGCCTTCAGACCTTAAGGAAGAAATATGGCCCAGAGACTCTGGCCTTTACCCACGGAACCTACCGGACGCACCATTGGGACGGGAAACGTTTCTTCAACCTCTTCGGTTCTCCCAATATGTGCGGAGCCAACAATATCTGCATGTGCCCCAGCCACGCCGTAGAATATGCCACCTATGGTTGTTTTGCCTGGGGAGACCTGAAAAAGACAAGGTGTTTCGTTCTCTGGGGGAGCGCCCCTTCAAAGTCGAATGTGATTTTACTATACCCGGCAATCCAGGAGAGAAAGAGAGCGGGGATGAAGATGATCGTTGTCGACCCGAGAAGAACAGCGGAAGCTGAGATGGCGGATATTTGGCTCCAGATCCGTCCAGGAACAGACCTGGCCCTCATGCTCGGGTGGATTCGCAGCATCATTCAAGAAGGCCTCTTTGACAGAGATTTCGTCGAAAAATGGACCATTGGATTTGACCGGTTAAGAGATGCTGCCTCCGAGTACACTCCTGAAAAGGTCGCGGCCATCACCTGGCTTGAACCTGATAAGGTCATCGAATCGGCTCGATTCTATGCACAGAACAAACCCGCTGTGATCTCCTGGGGCTTTGGCATCGACAAACAGGGCCTCAATGCCAGCCAATCGGCAAGGGCCCGCTCAATCCTCCGGGCCATTACTGGAAATCTCGATGTCGAGGGAGGAGAGCTCCTCGGCTGGTCTGATCCGGTAGGCCGAATCATCAATTTTGTCGTGATGGAACTCAACGAGGCGCTTTCAAAGGAGCAGCGGTCCAAGCAACTTGGAGCTGCTGAATATCCCTTCTTTGGTTTCCCGGGATGGGAGATGAACCTTCAAGCAAACAAGCGGCTGCCTTCCCACTACATGCATCCTCCCAGAGCGAACATGACCTCTGTGGCCCATGAGCGGGCGGTCATGGAGGCCATCCTGCGGTCGCGCACCGGCGTCATCACGATGGAGAA
>CAYQWO010000259.1:0-2261 GCA_964421095.1 uncultured Syntrophaceae bacterium | reverse complement strand
CCATCCTCACAGGAAAGCCCTATCCCTTCACGGCCATGATCTCCCTGGCGAGTAGCCCGCTCCTCTCCCTCCCCAATACTCGCCAGATCTTCGAGGCCCTCAAATCTCTCAGACTCTATGTGGTATCCGATTATTACCTCACCCCTTCTGCTGCCCTTGCCGACTATGTCTTTGCCGCTGCCTGGACTGTGGAAAGGGACGAGCTCTGGCTTTCCTCTGATTTTTGTATCGCCTGCCCGAAAGGGGTTCAGCCCCTTTACGAGCGCAGAGATGACTACCAGTTCTGGAGAGGCCTCGGCCTCCGTTTAGGGCAGGAGGAGTACTGGCCCTGGCCAACGGTGAAGGAGGCCTTCGATTACTGCCTTGCCCCTGTCGGGTTGACCTTCGAAGGCCTTCTTGAGAGAAATGGCCTCTTCGGCAAGAGAGGCTTTAAGAGGTATGAAGAGTTTGGCTTTGGAACGCTGTCAGGAAAGGTTGAGATCTATTCGAGTATTTTTGAAAAGCTGGGGCTGAAACCCCTGCCAGCCTATCAGGAGCCCCTGGAAACCCCGGAAAACGCTCTTGTCAAAAGGGACTATCCGCTCGTTCTCATCACTGGAAGCCGCTTCATGCCGATGTATCACTCGGAGCAAAGGCAGATCCATTATGCCAGGAAGATCGTTCCAGATCCTCTGGTAAGTCTCCATCCCGATGCAGCGAAGAACCTCGGACTGAAAGAGGGGGAGTGGGTTTATGTGGTCTCCCCCCGGGGACGGATCCGCATGAAACTCCATCTATCCGCGTCTATCCATCCGCAGATGGCTGATGTCCAGCATGGGGGGTGGTTCCCTGCAAGGAAGACCTCTGCCTCTGAACCATTTGGCGTCTTCGAGTCCAATGCGAACATCCTTTGCCCTGATGGTCGAGAGTTCTGCAGCCCTGAGATCGGAGGCTGGCCCCATACAGCTTTGATGTGCCGAATAGAGAAGGCCTGACAGAATGGAGTGAGTACTAAAAGGTTGAGTGAACAGGTTAAAAGGAACCGGGATCGTTTCGCCGGCGATTTCATGTTCCGATTGACAAAGGGAGAAAAGAAAGAACTGGTCACAAATTGTGACCTGTTCCAAAGTTTGAACGCCCTGTATTTGCAAAGGGACTCTGGAAGTGCTAAAATGATCTGACCAGACTGACTATACAAGGAGGTTTTCATGGGCAGATGGCAGCTCCAGGAGGCTAAGGCCCGCCTGAGCGAGGTTATCAAGAGGGCGGCGAAGGAAGGCCCGCAGAAAATCACTGTTCACGGGGACCCGACCGCTGTCGTGATTTCCAACAGGGAGTATGAACGCCTCAAGCACCCCAAAGGCAGTTTCGTCAAATTCATGCGCTCCTCACCGCTTTACGGCTTGGAGCTAAACCTGAGGCGTCAGCAAAGCCTCAGCCGCGATGCCGAGGTCTCATGAGTTATCTGCTGGACACCAATATTGTATCTGAGACGGTCCGCCGTAACCCGAACAAGGCGGTAATCGCATGGCTTGATCAGCTTCCGGGTGAAGCGCTCTTCGTGAGTGTCTTGACACTTGGGGAAATTCGCAGGGGGATTGAGGGTCTTAGCGACAAAAGGCGGCGGGAGAAGTTGCGCCTGTGGCTAGAGTACGAGCTCCCGGCGTGGTTCGAAGGTCGGGTGCTTGCGGTTGACCTTTCCGTTGCCGACCGCTGGGGTAGGCTGCTCGCAGAGGTGGGGAGGCCAGTCCCCACTATTGACAGCCTTCTTGCGGCAACCGCGTTGCATCATGAGTTGAGGCTGGTGACGCGGAATGCCGGTGATTTCGATTATCCAGGGCTCCAGGTGATCAACCCCTTCGGCTAAGCGTTGCATTGCGGGCGGAAGCGGCGGATATCCGTTATAATCAAGAAGTTATACGTTTGAGGTGCCAAAATGGCACCTCAAATATGAGGTGGGGATCAGGCCGTCCGGCGCAATGCAGATAGGTTTCCTCCAGATTTTATGTTTGAATTGACGCGGGATAACATCATGAGGATATCACAATTTGTGATATCCTCTGACCTCAAATTTTCCAAGAATGTCTATTGCTTCACTCAGGAAGGAATGGCCATGCTCTCCGGCGTTCTGAGGAGCCCCCGCGCAATACAGGTAAATATTGCTATTATGCGCGCTTTTGTCCGCTTGTGGGAGGCAATGGCCGGCAGCAAGGAGTTGGCCCGGAAGCTGGACGAATTGGAGAAACGTATTGCCAGTCACGATGAGAGCATTCAAACGCTGT
>CAYQWO010000258.1:0-5548 GCA_964421095.1 uncultured Syntrophaceae bacterium | reverse complement strand
AGAATGATCCAGACAATAGAAGATGTAGAAGACATTATCCGGGGACTTACTCTTATGGGAACAGGTGGAGGAGGAAGACCTGACATGGGAATGGACTATCTCCTCCCTCACATTCACGAAGGGAAGACCATTGCTCTGACACCGCCCGATGACATCGCAGATGAAGCATGGACGTGTTCAGTCTTCGGGATGGGTTCGATTGCCCCTCAGAAGACCTTATCCCCCTCCGAGCGGGAAGCCCTGGGTTATGGCGACTGGGTGGTGGCCAAACCCATGGTGGAAGCGATACGTGAACTGGAGTCTTATACCGGATGCCGGATTGAAGCGATTACCCCTTTCGAACTGGGGGCTGGAAACACGACGGCTCCCATGGACGCGGCTGTCCGTCTGGGAGTGAAGGTGATCGATGGTGATTGCGCCGGCCGCGCCATTCCGGAACTCGCCCAAACAACGGCGGCGATGCATGGCCATACCTTTGAGCCAGGGGCGGTCTGTGATCCATGGGGAAATGTCCTCATCATGAAAAGGGCCGCCAGTTTGCGCGTGGCCGAACGGATTGGAAAAATGATCAGCATTGCCACCAAGGTGCCCGATATTAAGGCTCCCTGCGCTCATGCCGGGTTTCTCTTGAGGGGGCGGGAGATGAAAAAATTGGTCATCCCCGGCGGGGCCAGCCGATCTCTGGAAATTGGCCGACGAATCCGGCAGGCCTTAAAGGCAGGAGAGGACCCGGCCAGGGCAGCAGCCGAAGCCATGGGTGGCTGGGTGATCTTCAGGGGGAGAGTGAGCCGGAAAGAGTGGGAGAGCCGGGATGGCTATATGTTTGGAACAACCACCATCCGGGGGAAGGGTCCGGACAAAGGACACGTCCTGAAAATCTGGTTCAAGAATGAAAATCATGTCACTTATCTTGACGGAAAGGGGTTTGTGACCAGCCCGGATCTTATAACGGTGATCGATGCCCGCAAGGGCGAGCCCTATACGAATACAGTGTTGGAAGGAAGAATGGAAGTCGCCGTACTGGGGGCCCGGGCAGATGACAAATACAGGAGTTCAGAAGGTTTAGCCCTTCTTGGCCCCCGCTATTTCGGTTTTGATATGGATTACGTGCCCATCGAGAAACACCTCAACCTTTAACAAAGGTTTGGCGCGAGTGATCCTGTGCCCGAAACAGATCCTTTAAGCTGTAAGAGTTTGCTCGGAAGGTAAACAGAGCTGGGCGGATAGGCGTGCGGTATGATCGAAAGGAGGTGATGGCAGATACGAATTTGATGAGCTCAGATTTTTCAATGGGTGTTAGGTGTAGGGCGAAGATTGGTTTTCGTGGAGATTAACATTTCAAAAAGGGGGGAGGAAACATGAAAAAATTGTGGCTTATTAAGTGGACAATTATAGGCTTTTCATTCATTTTCTGCCTGGGGATATTGGTCAGCCCTGCTGTAGCCAAAGTAAAGTTGAGGGTGGTTTATCAGCCTTTTACCATCCACAATCAGCAAGTGAAATGGATGCAGGAATGGGCAAAGAAGAACCCAGATGTGGAAATCGAACCTGTACCTCTGGCCTATGAACTCTATTACCCTAAAGTATCCACTGCCATTCAGGCTCCCAAGTGTGAATATGATATTGTGTGGCATAATGATGATTGGGGGATGGCTTGGATCGAGTTTATGGAACCCGTGGATGATGTGGAAAATTTCAAATCAGTCCCCAGACATCTATGGGATATATTTTGGGCAGATGAGAAACACCCTCGTGCAAGCGCAGTACCTTTTATTGGAACCTCCGCCGGGATGTTCTACCGGAAAGACCTGATCGCGAAGCCACCCAAAACCTGGAAGGAAGTGGAAGCAGTATCCCTGAAGTTGATGAAAGAGGGCAAGGTGAAATTCGGGTACCTCGGTGGAGTTAAATACCCCCATGCCTATTTTACCCTCCTCGCTTCCATGTGGTCCAACCAGGGAGATATCCTCTATCCTCCCTTTGAAAGACGCAACGATATCTTAGCGAAAAATGGATGGAAGCCCTTTGTCACCGATGTGACGATGATTGAGGTGCTGGAGTTCTGGTGGGACCAGATTCATAAGACCAAGACTGTTCCGGCAGACTTTGTAGGATATACCCGCACGGCAGCCATGGCGATATTTCAAGCGGGGGATTGTGCGATGTTTGGGGAGGACGCCCTGAAATATGGGGACGTGAATGATCCCGCCAAATCGAAGGTGGCGGGAAAAGTAGGTTTTACGTCGTTCCCCTATGGTCCTCACGGTAAAGGACCCTTGTCTTGGGATGTCCCTTGGGGCTGGGGGATTCCCAAGAATATTCCCGAGGAGAATAAGAAGGCGGCGAAGAGGGTGATCGGCTACATCCTTGCAGACGAAGTACAGTTGGACATGTGGAAGACCACAGGGGGGATTCCGGTCACAACTCATTTGCGAGAGAAACTCTTCCAGACCGATCCACTCTTTAAAGAATTTGCCATGGCCACCTATAAAGCCCCCGTCTTAGTCATGTCCGCCCATTACTATCCAGCATGGCCACAGGTCCACTCGATCTGGAACGATTACTGCATAAAGGCCTTAATGGGCGCTAAAAAAGACATCAAAAAGGTAATGGTCCAATGTGACGAAGAGTTGAAAAGAGTTTTTAAGAAATAGTTGAATGAACCGGGTAGCCCCATCCAAGGGGGGTGGAGCTACCCGGGCTTATCGGAAGGCATCCATGTCGGATGAAAATTGGCCGAGGACTCAGAGAGAACCGCATATAGAGGCTGAGTTAGAAGCGGGGAGAAGATCTGCCCTGGCCAAGAGGCGCAGGTTCATGTGGGGTCTGATTTTGCCGGCACTCATCACCGTTGCCTTTTTCGAGATCTTACCTGTCGCCTCCGCCTTCTGGACAAGCATTCACAGGGTGAGGCTTTTCGAAAAAGATAAGCCCTTTGTTGGGTTTCAGAATTATATGCAACTCCTCACAGATCCCCATTTCTTTTATACCGTGATCCCCAACACGTTCCTCTTTACGTTTATCGGCCTCGCCCTGGAAACTGTCCTGGGGATTGGAATCGCCTTGCTACTTAATCGAAAATTTCAAGGGGAGAGCATTGTCAGAGTATTATTGTTATTCCCTTTGATGGTTGCTCCATCCATATCGGGCATTCTATTCTCATGGCTTTTCAATACCCAATTTGGCATCGTAGATGTCTTTCTCGAAGCCATCGGATTTTACCGTGTCCCCTGGTTAGCCGGGAGATGGACGGCGATGTTTGTTATCGTCGTATCCGATGTGTGGTTATGGACGCCTTGGTTCGCCATTCTTGTTCTGGCGGCCCTGCAAGTCCAGCCTCCCGAGCCTGTGGAGGCAGCCCGGATCGACGGGGCCAACGCCTTTCAGGTGTTTAGAAAAATTACTCTGCCCTATCTGTCTCCCGTACTTACCATTTGTATGCTCATTCGCACCTTCGACCTATTCCGCCAATTTGATCAGACCTGGGTGATCACCACCGGGGGCCCTGCCCGTTCCACAGAATTCTTCAGCATATATGCCTATAAAGAATTCTTCGAATACACGAGATATGACCTGGGAAACGCTGCCTCCCTTCTTGGGGCTGCGGTCATGCTGATCTTTGGAATCTTTATGTACAGGACATTTGCTCGGATCACCATGGCCGAGAGGGAGAAAGTGTAAGAATGGGTCAGATCCGGCTTAGGGGATGGCTAAAGGCTTTATGGATATTGGGGGTGTTCAGTGTCTGTTTCTTCTTCGTCTTTCCGGTCTTTTGGTTAATTCTTACATCCCTCAGGCCCGAGTCAGAGGTCTTTTATGTCCATTTGGGTAAAAGTTTCACTTTCCAAAACTTTGTCGATGCATTCCATTCCCATCAATTCGT
This sequence comes from uncultured Syntrophaceae bacterium, assembly GCA_964421095.1. Taxonomy (GTDB): domain Bacteria; phylum Desulfobacterota; class SM23-61; order SM23-61; family SM23-61; genus CAYQWO01. Next base: position 1,665 of record CAYQWO010000258.1, on the reverse strand, counting down.
TCATTCCATGATCAATTCGGCGATCTTAGCCACCCTGGCCACCCTCTGTTCTCTGTTGATTACGGTTCAGAGTGGCTATATGTTGGGACGGTTCAGAGGGATGTTCAGAAATGCCTGGTTCGGATTTATCTATATTGTGAGAACCATCCCCTATATTACCTGGGGAATGCCCCTATACTTCCTCACTCAGCAAATGAAAATATATGATACCTATTTGGGGCTGTTATTCCCGCACATGGCTGTCCACGTCGCCTTTTTCTCCCTGGTCATGAAAGGGTTCTTTGAAAACATACCCCTGGAATCAGAGGAAGCAGCAAAGATTGATGGTTGTTCAAATTGGGGGGTATTCTGGAGAATCGCTGTCCCTCAGGTGTTCCCCGGGATTGGGGCCATATCCATCATTTGTTGGCTTTGGACCTGGAATGAGTTACTGTTCGCCATGCTATTGACGAGCGGACGAACACCGATGCTGACCTTGACCATCGTTCAATTCGTTCAAGAAATCGGTATCCGGTGGAATCTAATGTCAGCTTCTGCCGTAATCGCTCTCATCCCTTCGATCATGATCACGATCTTTGGACAAAAATATGTGATGCGGGGGCTCCGGGTCTAATTGGATTCTTAAATGCGGATGGGATAAAACCATAGTCTGTACGCCGAGACCTTTTGGGTTTAGGAGCAAGTGAAAAAAATGGCTATGTCCGCTAAGACCCTGTTCGCTGAGGAAGATGGGGTCAAAGGCCTACGGGTTTAAGAAGGAGAGATTAGGATGAAGCTCAAGGGGCAGGTCGCCCTGGTCACCGGCGGCTCGCGCAGCATTGGCCGGGCCATCGCGCTGGCCTTCGCCCGAGAGGGTGCGGCAGTGGCTGTCAACTACGTCACGCACGCCGAGGAGGCCCAGAGCGCGGTCCGGGAGATCGAAGCGCTGGGGCGCCGGAGCTTGGCCGTCCGCGCCGACACCTCGCAGCGGACCCAGGTCCACGCCATGGTAGACGAGGTGGCGGAGCGCCTCGGCCCCATTGACATCCTGGTGAACAACGCCGGGGTGCAGAAGCGGGTCTACTTTCTGGATCTCGAGGAGGCCGACTGGGATTGGATGCTCGGCGTGAACCTGAAGGGATACTTCTTGGTCGGTCAGGCGGTGGCCACTCGGATGAAAGCGAGAGGTAAGGGGAAGATCATCAACGTCTCGTCGGAGGCTGGGGGCTTTCCGTCCCAGCGAATGACGGCGTACTGTGTTTCTAAGGCCGGAGTGGCCATGCTGACGAAGTGCATGGCCCTGGAACTGGCCCCCTACGGGATTCGGGTCAATGCCTTAGCCCCGGGGCTTACCCGGACCGACATCAACCGGAAAGACCTGGAGGACGAGACCTTCCTCAAGGCGAGACTGGCCCGGATCCCGCTCGAACGAGTATTGTCGCCCGAGGACCTGGTGGGGGCCGCAATCTTCCTGGCCTCCGCCGACTCGGCCATGATAACCGGCATAACCCTCCAGGTGGATGGGGGGAGGGGGATCGCCTGAAGCAAGCGGGAGGTTCTATGAACAAGGGGGAACGCGTTGCCCTCGTTACGGGGGCGGCAACCGGAATCGGCTTGGCCATTGCGCGGCGTCTGGCGCGCGCGGGGCTGGTGCTGCTGGTCATGGGCGTCTATGCCTCCCTGGAC
>CAYQWO010000257.1:1329-5549 GCA_964421095.1 uncultured Syntrophaceae bacterium | reverse complement strand
CTTCGGGCTGCGCAGTCGGGAAACAGCCACCTCATCCTGGACGTGGGTTGCGGGCGGGGGATCGATGCCGCCTCCATGGCCAAAAGCGGGGGGATTCTTTTCGGCTGTGAACCTTCGCGGGTAATGCTTCGAAAAGCGAAGGAATATGTAAAAGATGCCGGGGAAAAGGTCTGGCTGGTGAGCAGTTTGGCGGAGGATCTTCCTTTCATGAACCATACCTTTACCCGGGTGGTCTGCAAAGGAGCGATCGATCATTTCGACAACCCGGAGCAGGCAATTTCCGAAATGTGTCGCGTGACCTCCGTCAACAAAGGAAAGGTCGTCATCTCGGTGGCCAATTTCGAGAGTTTGAGCTGTATGCTCGGGAAAAAAATAAATGGGCTCTATCAGCGCTTACTGCGGAGGGAAATTCCTCGTCCGCATATCTGGGAGATCCCCGGGGATCATACATTCAGATTCGATTACTATTCTACTATAGCCCTAACCAGGCGATACCTGCATGTGGAACATATCCAGGGAGTCTCCCTCCTCTGGGGTTTTCCCCGTTGGTCTAATCTCTTGAAAAACATCCCCCGTCCCTTAGCCTTGATTATTCTGCGATTTCTGGATAAAATCGCTTCCTGGCATCCGGCCTGGAGCGATGTGCTCATCATTGCTGGAAGACCCGTTGGGAACTTTCCAGAAAAGGAGAGGAGTAAAAGGAATGGCTGATACCTCCCGAGTTTGGGGCGCTCTACTCTGTGGAGCCATTATCATTGTCGCCATCGTTTTCCTCTGGGGGATTTCTCTCCAGAGTTATTGGGCTTTGGCCATACCTGTGATCATCGGTTTCCTGGGAGTCCTGGCCCTTGGATTTTGGATCGGGTGGACGATACTGACCATCAAGACCACTCCCCCGGCGGCGGCACCCAACCCCTTGCCCTCAGATGAAAAAAAGGAGAATCCAAGCGCTGAGGGCAAATAGAGCATAAAGAAGCTGCCCATTTAGCGCCAAAAAATGAAGATCTGTCTCCTCTGCTACAGGGGAAACCCATATTGCGGCGGCCAGGGCGTGTATCTTTATTTTCTCTCCCGCGAGCTGGCCAGAATGGGACATTCCCTGACGATTCTGGTGGGCTCCCCAGAGCCCTGGCCCATGCCGTGGGCAAAGACTATTCTCGTGGAAAATCTGAATCTATGGGGGGTACGCCGAAATTTTGTTCCACCCTCTGCCCCTTGGAGAATATTTCGTCCTTTGAATTTTTTTGAATTTGTCGCTACCCGCTTGGGATTCTTTCCGGAGATGCTCATCTTCAGCCTGCGAGCCCTCCAGCTCCTGAAGGGAAACCTCCCCGGAGGCTCTTTCGATGTTCTCCATGACGTGCAATCCCTGGGATACGGAGTTCTGATGATGAAGCGTTTCCACCGGCCCCTGATTACCACGGTCCATCATCCGCTGACCATTGACTTTCAGGCCAGCCTGGAGCGGGACCGGAACTTTACAGAGCGATATTACACCGTGGTCTTCTACCCCGTCGGAATGCAGCGCCGGGTTATTCAACGGTGTGATCGGGTCCTTACTTCTTCCCAGGAGACGGCCCGGGAGATTCAGCGCGTCTTCGGAGTCTCTGGGGACAAGATCCGTATGGTCTATAATGGGCTGGATGCTGACTTCTTCCAGCCCATTGATGGAGAACCCAAAAGATCGAACAGCCTCCTCTTCGTGGGAAATACCGATGACTCGAAGAAAGGGATTTTGTACCTGCTGCAAGCCATGACGCTTCTCCCAGAAGCGGTCACCCTGACCATAGTAGACCAGGGGGCACCTTGCAAAACGTACGCGCCGGAACTTGTCCAAAAGCTCGGACTCACCCCACGAATAACCTTCACCGGCAAGGTCTCTGCGGAAGTCCTCCGTCAGTGGTATGCCTCTTCGGAAGCTGTCATCCTTCCCTCCCTTTACGAGGGATTTGGTCTGCCGGCAGCCGAATCCATGGCCTGCGGAACTCCGGTCATTGCCACCTGCGCCGGCGCCTTGCCCGAAGTGGTGGGAGAAGATGGGGCCGGCGTATTGGTTCCCCCCCGCAATCCCCAGGCCTTGGCCCAGGCCATCCTGGAAGTTCTCCGGGATCCCGACAGAAGGGTCAAAATGGGGATGGCCGGGCGTCAGCGAGTCGAGAAGCTTTTTACCTGGGAGAGAGTGGCCGAGCGTACAGCCGAGGTTTATAGAGAGCTTTTATGAAAAGCAGAGCCCATGGGGCACAAGGCAGAGGATAAAAGTTGATAGTTCCGAGTCTATAGCCCATTGCCCGTTGCCTGTGGCTTGAAGTTTGAAGCGCACAGCGCTCCAGGAAATTTCTTTGAAGATTGGACTTTTGAGTTATAGGGGAAATCCTTACTGCGGAGGCCAGGGAATCTACCTGACGTACCTGGCCAACGAATTGGTAAAGCTGGGGCATGAAGTGCATGTCCTTGTCGGGCCCCCCTGGCCTTTGTTCCTCAAGGGGGCGATTGTCCACCCAGTGGAAAATCTCAACTTCTTCGGGAAGAAGAGAGATTTCTTGCCCTCCGAGAACCCCTTCAAGATTTTCTCTCCCCTGCATTTCTATGAATTCAGCGCTTCTCGCTTTGGCGTCTTCCCGGAGATTAAGGCCTTCAGCTTCCGGGCCTTCTTCAGACTGGTGGAATTGGCCAAGGACCACCGCTTCGATATCCTCCATGACAACCAATGTCTGGGCTATGGGATGCTCCTGTGGAAACTGCTGGGAGCTCCCGTGGTCTCCACTCTCCACCATCCCCTCTCCATCGACCGGGCCACCTGGTTCGAGCAGCCGGCGACGCTGAAACAAAAAGTGAAACGAGTCCTCTACTACCCTTTGCTCATGCAAAAAATCGTCAGCAATCGACTGGATCGTATCATAACTGTTTCCCATGATTCGGCGCGGGAAATCACCAAGGCCTTTGGCGTTCCCCCGAAAAAAATCCGCGTGGTTTATAACGGCTTGGACAGCCAGGAATTCACCCCCCTCCCCGGCGTAGCCAAAAGACCCAACAGCCTGATCTTCGTCGGAAATTCTGAGGACCGCAAAAAAGGATTGCTCTACCTTCTGCAGGCGCTGCGGTACCTGCCGGAATCTGTCTGTCTAACCGTTGTGGATGGGGGGGCTCCCCAACGTTCCTTCGCTCCCATGCTCACGGAAAGATACAAGATTGGCCATCGAGTCCATTTCACCGGAAAAATCGGCCCGGGCGACTTGGTGCGCCTGTACTGCAGCGCCGAAATTGCCGTTGTCCCATCGCTGTACGAGGGCTTTGGGTTTCCGGCCGCGGAGGCGATGGCCTGCGAGTTGCCAGTGGTGTCCAGTACGGCCGGAGCTCTTCCCGAAGTGGTGGGAAATGACGGCGCTGGAATCCTCGTGCCCCCGAGGAACGCTCCCGCCTTAGCGCAAGCCATCCGCCGTCTTTTAGAAGATCCGGGGCTTCGCCGGCAAATGGGCCAGGCCGGCCGCCGCCGGGTAACCACCTTTTTCACCTGGGAGAACGCGGCCCGGCAGATGGTGGAAGTGTACCAGGAGGCGATCGATGCTCACGGTTGACTTCCACAAGCTGTCGCTGGAGAAAGGGGACTTCGTGCTGGATGCGGGATGCGGAGAGGGCCGCCACATCTTCGAGTGCTTCCGGCATCACTGTTCCATTCTGGGCATGGACCTCAGCCAGCAGAGTCTTCTGAAAGCTCGATATGTTTTGGGGGAGATGAGGGCGCGGAAAGAGGCCAATGGGCAAGCCCTTCTCCTGCGGGGCGATGCTCTGCGTTTTCCCTTTTTGGAAGGAACCTTCCATAAGATCATCTGCGCCGAGGTCATCGAACACGTCGATGATGACCGCCTGGGAATCGCCGAGCTGGGCCGCGTTCTCAAGCCCGGCGGGAAGATCGCGGTTACCGTTCCTACCCTCTTCACCGAACATGTGTATGATTTTCTTTCGCCAGAATATTTCCGCACCCCCGGCGGACACGTCCGCAAAGTTATCCCCCAGGAATTAGCCCGCTTCATGGAGAATAACGGGCTACGCGTCTATGCCGTAGGATTCGCCCATGCTTTCCATTCCCCCTACTGGATGCTCCGCTGCCTATTCGGCCTGCACCGCGAGAAAGCCATCATCCCTCTCATCTACCGCAAATTCCTGCACCTTTCTCTCTTTTCCCGACCCCTGCGATTCTTGGAGAAGCTTTGCAACTATTT
>CAYQWO010000257.1:0-1229 GCA_964421095.1 uncultured Syntrophaceae bacterium | reverse complement strand
CAGCCAGGGGCAGATGGCCCGAATTTCCGGAAGGTATTTGAGGGGAGAAAAGGTCTTTTCTCGAGATGGAATGTCCAGTTTACTGGGTGTCCCATATTCCTCGCCACCCCCACCTGTCGGGGTAACCGTGGAGATTTGCAGTCGGTCGGAAAAGTTCAGCCCCTTGTCCATGCGAAACAATCCTTCCTCCGCCAAGTCCTCGAGGAAAGATTGGAAAACCTCTTTGGCCATCGCGTCCAGGCCTTTTCCTTTCCCGGTGCTGCGGAGCGCGCTGTGTTTATGATCCATCTCTCCCATGAAGACCTGGATCACGTGGCTGAGGTCACGGCCGTTGGAACGCAGGTTTACCTTGTTCAAGGCCAGCGAAGTTAAAATCTTCATCTCGATTCCAAAGTTCTGTTTGAAGGGGACCGAAAGCCAGAAATTCAACGTTCCGGCGATTTCCCCGGAGAGAAGGTAAAGCAGGTTTTTTAGGGGATTGATCGACGGGTGATCGAAGACCGAGATAAAGGGTGTGATGAAGGCGTTCAGCCTTCCGCCGAAGGGGCGATGGTAGACGAGTTTGGCGACCTCAATCTCTTCGAACCAAAGAATCGAACCGACGGGGTCAATGACCCAGCGGGGGCTGAAATATCCCTCCCGGATGTCGGCATCGATGAACTCGACGATGGCTTTCGGGTTATTCAACCCTTTCACAGTGCAGAGATGATAAAGCAGCCCACGCATCGACAGGCCCTTGCCCGAATCGCCCCAGGAGGCGTCGTTCATCCCGTTCCACTGGGCGTAGAAGACTTGGGCGCCATACTTCTTGGCCATCAGCGGGACGTCATCGTGTTCGCTGCCCCCGAAAGCGATCCAGATTTCGTCGATGATTCGCCCCATCAAGGACTGGAGAATCTGAATTTCGCGCTCGAGGGTCAACAGTTCTTCATCCCCCCGTGTAGGAAATACAACAATCACAGGGATGTTCTCCCTCGTCTTGATCTCCTCCACGCGCTCCCGGTCCATAGAATGCATCATTAGGAGCGAGAGCGGCGGCAAGACCTCTTTTCTCCCAACCTTTTCCGGGTCAATTGCCTCCATGATTTCCACCAGAGGCATGGTGATTTCCTTTTTCCATTTAGGAGCGTCTGGCGATTTCGCGCTTTTCTTGGCTGATCGCTGATGGCTGATCGCTAACTTTCCCAGATCTCCCGCAATTTATCCCGACTGAAAAGAAGATAACGCCG
>CAYQWO010000256.1:0-5598 GCA_964421095.1 uncultured Syntrophaceae bacterium | reverse complement strand
GCCCAGAGTGTCGCCCCCAATGCGGCAATATCACTGAGATTGACGGCTGATGACTTTCGCCCCAAGAGATGGGCAGAGGTCAAGGAAAGATCAAACTAGACCTCTTCCCCCAAGAGGTCCACTGTGGTGACCCGGTCGGTACCTAGGGATAAGGAGGCATTTGCGGCGTCGTCGCCCCTCCCCTTAAAAACATCAAGGGAAAGGGTGGGCAGGTGGTTCCTGGTCCTGGCAATAAGGCCAAACCAACCGATTTCTCGAAGTTCCACCGACCCATCCGCAGGTTGATCACACTGGCAAAGAGAGGGGAACGCTCTTTGGCCGCGCCTTTTTTCCCTCGGGTTCTTCCCCGACATCCGGAGCCGAGGGTTGAGCCTTCTCCGGGACCAAGGCCACTTTCAGAATTTCATCCATGTTCTTAACAAAGATATAATCGACCTTGCGCCGGATATATTTGGGAATCTCCTCCAGGTCCTTCTGATTCTGATGGGGAATAACAATGTTCTTAACGTTTGCCCGCATAGCGGCCAGGGTCTTTTCCTTCAGGCCGCCAATCGGGAGCACGCGCCCCCGCAGGGTGATTTCCCCGGTCATGGCCACATCTTTGCGCACCGGAATGCGGGTCAGGGCCGAGATCAGCGATGTAGCCATGGTGACCCCGGCCGAGGGTCCATCTTTGGGAATGGCTCCGGCAGGCACGTGGACGTGCACGTCCAATTTCTCGTAAAAGTCCGGGTCCAGATCAAGCTCTTTGCTCTTTGACCGGGCATAGCTCAATGCCGCCTGCGCCGATTCTTTCATTACATCGCCCAGATGGCCGGTAAGGGTCAGATTGCCTTTGCCCTTCATGGTCGTGGTTTCCACGTGCAGAATTTCCCCGCCCACCGAAGTCCACGCCAAACCTGTGGCCACTCCAATCTCGTTCACCTCCAGCTCTTCCTCCGGCAGAAACTTCGGCGGGCCCAGATATTTGTGCAGGTTGAGGCTGCTCACGGGGAAGGGGCCCTTTTCATCCTCCGCGATCTTCCGGGCCACTTTGCGGCATATGGAGGCGATCTCTCGCTCCAGATTCCGCACCCCAGCCTCCTTGGTATACTGGGATGTAATCCGCAGCATGGCGTCGTCGCTTATGGACAGAGTCTCCTTGGTGATCCCATTTTCCTCCAATTGTCTGGGAAACAGGAATTGTTTACTAATTTTGAGTTTTTCTTCGCTCGTGTAACCGGCCAGGTTCAGAACCTCCATCCGGTCTTTCAGCGCTGGAGGGACGGGGTCCAGGATATTGGCCGTGGTGATGAACATGACTTTGGATAGGTCAAATGGAACGTTCAGGTAGTGATCGCTGAAAGCAAAGTTCTGTTCCGGGTCAAGAGCTTCTAACAGCGCCGCCGAGGGATCGCCGCGAAAGTCGGTCCCCACTTTGTCGATCTCATCCAGCATAAACACTGGGTTGTTGGATCCCGCAGTTTTCACCCCCTGAATGATGCGCCCGGGCAGAGAACCGATGTAGGTCCGCCGATGCCCGCGGATCTCCGCCTCGTCCCGGATGCCCCCCAGGGAAATGCGCGTGAACTTTCTTCCCAAGGCCCGGGCAATCGATTTACCCAAGGAGGTCTTGCCCACCCCCGGCGGGCCGACAAAGCAAAGGATCGGTCCCTTCATCTTTTCTTTCAACTTGCGCACGCCCAAATATTCCAGGATGCGCTCTTTAACCTTTTCCAAATCATAATGGTCTTCATCCAGCACCTGTTTGGCCTTTTTGATGTCCAGGTTGTCCACTGTGCTTATGCTCCAGGGAATTTCTACCAGCCAATCCACGTAGGTGCGCACAATGGTGGCCTCCGCAGATTCGGGATGCATCTGTTCCAGGCGGTTCACCTGTTTGTTGGCTTCCTTCTCCACATCGGGCGGCATTTTGGCCTTTTTAATCTTCTCGCGCAGTTCGTTGATCTCCTGGGCCTTTTCATCAATTTCACCCAGTTCAGACTTGATCGCTTTGAGCTGCTCCCGCAGGAAATATTCCCGTTGCGTCTTGCTCATTTCCTCCCGGGCCTGAGACTGGATTTTGGCCTGCATGGTGGAGACTTGAACTTCTTTGGAGAGATATTCGTTTACTTTCTTCAAGCGCTGCAGGGGATGAAAAGTCTCCAGAATCCTCTGAGCCTCTTCGATTTTTAGTTTAAGGTTTGAGGCCACCATGTCCGCCAACCGCCCGGGCTCTTCGATCTGGTCGAGAATGGCCAGAACATCCGGAGAAAGAATACCCTTCAGCGTCAGCACCTTCTCGCTCTGCTCTTTGACGCTACGGATCAGCGCCTCGGCCTCCAGCGTAACCTCTCCGATGGGTGGCTCAATGACCCGCGAAATGCGCACAATGAACAGGGGTTTTTCATGGAGGTACTCTTTAATAATCCCCTTGGCTAAGCCCTGAACCAGTATCTTTACCCGCCCGTCGGGCAATTTGAGCATCTTCATGACCATGGCCGCCGTGCCAACGGTATAGATGCCTTCGGGAGCGGGATTATCATCCGTCGCTGTTTTTTGGGTGGCCAAAAAAATCATCCGATCTTTGGCCAAAGCCTCATCCACAGCCTTGATGGAACTTTCCCGCCCCACAAAAAGGGGCAAGATCATATAAGGAAAGATGACCGTATCCCGGACCGGCAGCATCGGCAGGATATCGGGTATCTTTAATTGTTCTTCTTCCGCAATATTTCCCATTTTTCCTCCCAGTTGATCGCAAGGAATCGATGCCCCTTTGGGGCTGTAACCCTCTTATCGGAAAAAATCTCTGATCTATTAATTTATTATAATCTTTCCTCCCCGTATAGTCAACGACTCAACGTTTTTGAAAGAAGCGCTCGATGGTTTCCCTGTCGTGCACCACAGGGCATCGCGGCAGGCTTTCCAGGAAAGTTCTTCCGTAGCTTTTCGTAAAAAGGCGCGGGTCAAGGATGGCCATGACCCCCCGGTCCTGGCGCGTGCGGATCAACCTTCCCAGGCCTTGCTTCAAAAGAATGATTGCCGAGGGCACCTGGTAATCCCAGAAAGGATTTCCTCCGGAGGAAGCAATGCTATCCAGCCGGGCTTCCATGATGGGCTCATTCGGTCGGGAGAAGGGAAGCCGGTCTATGATGACGCAACTCAAAGCTTCTCCCTGCACGTCGACCCCCTCCCAGAAACTCGCCGTGGCAAAAAGCACGGAATGAACATCCTCTTTGAAAGCCTGGATCAGAGCGGACTTGGGGCGTTCGCCCTGCAGGAAGCAGGTGAAAGGAATTCGACTTTGCAGCAGATTATAAGCTTCTTCCATATTTTTGATGCTGGTGAACAGGACAAAAGCCCTTCCATGGGTGAGCTTGAGAATCCTCTCAATCTGCTCGGCCGCCCGCCGCACAAATTCCGGATGGTTCGGGTCGGGGAGATTTTTCGGGAAGTAAAGAAGCGCCTGGGATCCCATATCAAAAGATGAATCCAGCAGCATTTCTTCCAGGCCCAATCCCCACTCCCCGCTCAACCCCATGCGCTCCTTAAAGAAGCGAAAGTTCCCCTGGGCTGAAAGCGTGGCCGAGGTAAAGACGGCAGTCTTCATCCGGGTGTAGAGCTGGCTTTGCAGCTCAGGGGATACGTCCACAGGGGAGGCATGGAGAAAAACTCCTTTTCCCCGCACCTCGCACCAATAGACCAGCCGACGATCGGAAAGGGCCATTACCTCCTGAAATTGCCGTTTTAATTCTTCGCCCCTGCGGCTTAAGGCCCTGAACGCTTCGGAAGGTTCTTTCATTCCCTCGATGTGGGCGGAGAGCAGCGTCAATTCCTGGATCAGCTTAGAGGCCGGATCCGACGCTTGATCCTTCAGCGATTCTTCCCGCAAGCGGTAGCAGGATTCACCCCTCCGGAAAAGATTAAAAAACCGCTCCTGGAGATCGAATATTCTGCTGGCAATATTGCTTACGGTTTCGTCTCGTAGTTTCGCCGCAGTCAATTCCCGTCGGAGGTCTCTGGCCAGCTCCTCGAAGCGATAATTGCTTACCGTTGTCCCAAAATACTGGGTGGCCACCTCTTCCAATTGATGGGCCTCATCAAAGATCACCGCTTCATAGCGTGGCAGGACTTCGCCGTACCCTTTCGAGCGTACGGCTAAATCCGCAAAATAAAGGTGATGGTTGACGATGACCACGTCAGAACCCGCTGCTTCCTGCCTCAGGCGCATGATAAAACACCGGTCAAAAAACTCGCAAGCTTGTCCCAGGCAGTTTTCGCTGGAGGCGCACACTTCATTCCACAGCCCCAGGTCTTCTGGAAGCTCCTTCAGCTCCGCGCGGTCCCCGGTCTTTGTCCTTCCGGCCCATTTTTTCAGCACCTGAAAATGGGAAACCTCCTCCAGGGCCTTTAACAAGGGCTGACGGGTGAAGAGCCTGAATCTCCGACGGCAGAGATAATTGTTCCTCCCTTTCATAAAGGAAGCTTTGAATGGCAAGCCCAGTTTTTCCTGGACGAACGGCACGTCTTTGAAAAAAAGTTGTTCCTGCAGCGTTTTGGTCCCCGTGGAGATGACCACACGCTTGCCGCTCAGGACAGCAGGGATGAGGTAGGCCAGCGTCTTTCCCGTGCCTGTGCCAGCCTCCACAATCAGGAACCGCTCTTTGATAAAAGCCTCATGAACGGCCTGGGCCATTTTCCCTTGTTCCGGGCGGTACTCATAAGAGCCTAATTTTTGGGCCAGGAGGCCAGAGGGACCAAAAATTTTTTCCATCAGGAGTTTGCTTTCTTGCTGAAAACATTCCGCACGAAATGGTACATGACATAGCATTCCACAGCAAAAGGCGGAAAGCCCAGGTAACCCAGGACGGGCATTTCGAAGATTTTCACGTGGCCCAGGATGGGAACAGTGTAATGCCACTTGGCCCCAGACCAATAATTCCAGAATTCCCACAACAGGCCGCAAATCATGCCTGAGATGAGCAGACTGTAAAGCGTCCGAGGATTTCCCTTCTCCAGGTCCGCAAACAGCGATTTATTGCCCATCCAGTAATTGAGCGGGTCCAGTAAAAAAATGAAACCCAACCAGACTGGAGCCGCCAGGTACTTTGCCAAAGCGGGAGAAGCAACCAACGGAAGGATCAAGCAAAAAGCGCCCAAGACAAAGGAGAGAGATAGATGACCGCGGGTGAGCTTGAGGGGTCGGGTCTTTTGCTTGGCGATGCGTCCGGACGCTTCCAGGGCTTCGGCGGTCTCCAAGATTGCGGGCCAGATTGTGGCAAATGCCCAAGCATAGCCCAGCCAGCGCAGAGGCAACTCGTGCGGGAGGCCTACATAATGCCAGTTCTGGATATAAAGGTTAAAGAACTCAAAGATTTCCCAAAATAAAAAAGAGAGGGGGAGCATGAGTAAAAACTCTTTCGGGCGGGTGACGATTAGAGAGGCCCCCTTAATCCGGAAAACCAGAGCATCGACGAAAAGAATGTAGCCGCTCCAGACCATAGGTGTAAAATAGGTCTGCACAAAGGGGACTCCGGAAAAGAGCAAGATTTCCGAACCTCCGATAATAGTCAGTCCGAGCCACCCGTGCCATTTCCAAGCATATCGCTCTCGTGACTT
>CAYQWO010000255.1:1411-5625 GCA_964421095.1 uncultured Syntrophaceae bacterium | reverse complement strand
TGGTGGTCGTTTGCCATCCCCATCCCCTCTATGGGGGCAACATGTACAATAATGTCGTTCACGCCATCTGTGAGAAATTAGGAGAACGAGGCCTGGCTTGGCTCAAATTCAATTTCCGAGGCGTGGGCAAGAGTGGTGGCCGTTTTGCGGGGGGCATCGGGGAGAAAGAGGATGCCAAGGCGGCCATTTCGTTTGCCGAAAAACAGCCGAAAATCGACGCGGGCAAAATCGGGATCTGTGGTTATTCCTTTGGCAGCATCATAGCCTTTGGTGTCGCCGTGGAAGATCAGAGGGTCCAGGCAGTGGCCGGCATTTCCCCCTTTGTCCAACCTGCGGGTCTGCTGGATCACTATACAAAACCAAAGCTTTTTATCAGTGGAGGAAATGATGAATTTATTGACCCCCAAGCTCTCGAACGCCTTGTCTTGAAGTTGCCGGAACCAAAGGAATGGGTCATTTACCCGGGAGTTGACCATTTCTGGGGTGGGTCTGAAGACTCGATAGCCGAAAAGGCAAGCCAATTTTTTAAAAAGATTTTTGGGGAAGGAGGATTCTAGGGGCCAAGGGTTCAAGGGGCCAAGTGAAACGGTTAAAATGATGAACAATGGATTGCCCCCTTGAACCCTGGAACCCGCGAATCCTTGAACCCTTTTAAAAGAGGTTGATATGAAAGAGATCCTTTCCGACCTGCAGGCCGAACAGGAAGCCTTGGATCGGTTTTTACGTTCTCTTACAGATGCTCAATGGGACCTACCCTCGCCCGCAGAGGGGTGGACTTTGAGCGATTGTGTTTCGCACATCGCCCACATTGATGGCGTGGCTGTTTTGCTCCTTCGAGGGGACAACAGCCCTCTGGAGGAGGCGGCGAAGGTCGGGTTTGGATTTACCAATATTGGCCTGCAGAAAGGGCGCTCGCTGAAACCCTCAGAGGTTCTTTCATGGTGGCGAGAGGCGAGGGGGGTGATGATGGCCGAGCTCTCCCAATGCGATCCCAAGAAGAGAATTCCCTGGTTTGCCATGCCTATGGGAGCGCGGGCCTTTGCCACAGCCAGGCTCATGGAGACGTGGGCCCATGGGCTCGACTGTTTCGACGCTGTGGGCGCGGTTCCCGAGGATACAGACCGCCTTCGACATGTCGCTCTTCTCGCCTACATGGCCAGGCCTTTTGCTTACCAGGTAAATGGCCTGGCCTTTCCCGGGACGCCCCTATACCTTGAGCTCATCCTGCCCTCTGGAAGTTCCTGGGCTCAAGGGCCCGAAAACGCCCAGGACCGGATTCGGGGGCAGGCCGGCGAATTTTGCCGGGTGGCTGTCAGGAGGAGGCACTGGCAAGATATGAGCCTGGAAATCCAGGGCGATGAGGCGCGGCGCTTTATCGAGATTGTCCAGACCTACGCGGGTCCACCAGGGTCCGGGCGAATAACACAAAAGCGAAAGTATGGGGTTTAAGGTTTCGAGTTTCAAGTGAAGAAACCCCCGACTCAGAACTTGGAACCTGAAACTGGTACCCCGAAACTTGAAATTGTTTTTAACATGCGCCATTCAGATTTCGCCGGCAATAAGCTCATCATGGTCGGAGGCAAAGGAGGGGTGGGCAAAACCACCATCTCGGCGGCTTTGGCCGTGCATTTTGCCCAAAGGGGCCAGAAGACGCTGCTGATCTCCTCCGACCCTACACCCTCCCTTTCTGACATTTTCGAGATGGACATTGGCGAGAGGGAGAAGCCGATCAAGGGGGTGGCAAATCTTCATGGCCTGGAGATCAGTTCCGAGGTCATCCTGCAACGCTGGAAGGAGCGGTTTGGGCCGGAAATTCATGAAGTCATTTCCGCATTTTCCACCCTGGATTATGATTTCGTCGATTACATCGGCGGGGCTCCGGGTATTGAAGAAGAATACATGCTGAATTACATCATGGAGCTGGTGGAGAGCGAACGATACGAACGGGTGATATGGGATACGGCTCCAGCCGGCCATACCTTGCGCCTGCTGCGTCTACCCCAGCTATTTCTCCAACATCTGGAGGCCGCAGCCAGGTTCTACGTCAATCTCTATGGAGCCTTCGAAAGAATCGCCAGCACTGTCCGGTTGAAAAAGAGCAAACGGACGCTCCTCCAGATTATCGAGGGCTGGAAGGAGCTTTCCCAGAAGGTGCTCGATTTCATCTGCGACGGGAAACGCACCTCCTTTATCATCGTGACTATTGCCGAAGCCCTGGGGGTGCGCTTGACTGAGCGGATCCTCAAGGATTTTGACGCCTTTCACCTGATCGTGCAGCATCTGATCATCAATAACCTGATCCAGGAGGCCGATTGTGCTTTCCACCGGCAACGGCGGACCATGCAGCGCAAATATGTCAACCTCCTGCGAGAAGCCTATGGGCGCCGCATGACCCTGGTGGAGGTTCCCCTCCTTCCCTATGAGGTCAGGGGAGTCAAAAGGATCACCCAAGTTTCCGACCTCCTCTTCCCAGAGGTTAAGAGTTGAGGCCATCTGCCCGCCCATGTCCTGGTGTCCCAACAGCGATTCGGGCTTTGCATTTTGTAACCAGCCCTCTTTCCATGGCAAAGGCGGTCAAGGCAGAGACACTATGGAGGTCTAACTTTTGCATGAGGTTGGCCCGGTGTTTTTCCACAGTTTTAACGCTAATGCAGAGGTAATCAGCAATTTCTTTGTTTTTATAGCCCTCAGCGATCATCTTGAGAATCCCCCGCTCTCGTTGGGTAAGGGTATCCAAGGATGAAGTCGGTTTTAAGGTTTTTCTTCCCTGCAAGTATCCTTCAATGATCCTGCCGGAAATTGCCGGGCTAATATAATGGTTCCCGCCTAAAACGTTCCTAATGGCGATCCCCAATTCAGCGTAAGTGGAATCCTTCAAGGCATATCCGTCAGCGCCGGCCTGAAGCGTGGCCAGAATGTATTCCTCATTCTTGTGAACCGTCAGGACGAGGATTTTTGTGTCTGACGATCGTTTCTTGATCTCTTTGATGGCCTCCATGCCGCTCATCCGGGGCATGGAAAGATCCATCAGGACAAGGTTGGGTTTTAATTTTTCAACGCACCGGATCGCCTCTTGCCCATCTTGCGCCTCTCCCACAATTTCCAAATCCGGGTCTGAGGACAGCAGAGATCGCAAACCTTCCCTAAGAATCGCGTGATCCTCGGCAATGATGATCCGGTGTTTCGGCTTCCTAAACAGCTCCCTCTTCGGTTTGACGGAGGGTGACAGGGTTCCCATCCCTACCTTTTGGCCCCCTACAAATACAGTGTCCTGGAGGATAAAATACAGTTCATACCCTATTTACCATACCCTCCCCTGCAAGTAAAGTAGTTAAATATATAATCTGGGGCCTTTAAAGAGAGAAAGGGAAATCCATGAGCCCATTCAAGACATTGATTGTCGAAGATAATTTCTCGTTTCGTCAAACGTTATTAGAGATCCTGGCAAGACGATTTCCCATGATGTGGATTGAAGAAGCGGGGAACGGAGAGGAAGCTTTACGGAAGATTGACCTTCAGGTCCCCGACCTTATCTTCATGGACATCAAATTGCCCGGAGAAAATGGCCTCCAGCTGACCAAGAAGATAAAAACGAAATACCCAAAGGTCGTTGTTACCATTCTCACGAGTTATGACCTTCCAGAATATCGCGAAGCGGGCTACCGATACGGGGCAAACCACTTCATCGCTAAGGGCTCATCCACAAATGAAGAGATCCTGTCCCTGGTCGAATCGATCATAGAAGACTCGGGGTTTGCTGCGGATTGTTCAAAAAAGGGGAACTCTCCCTGAAGAAGGACCTTAATTTAATTATTTTCTCCGCAAGGTAAAGGAAGTTTAAGGTGGTAGGCAGAGCCACGATCATCTTTTGGTTGAGTTTTTTCTTCTTCTCCAGTGCCTATGCAGAGGAATGCGTAGAATTCTGCAAAAAGGTAACGCCGAACATTGTCTCCGACTGGCAATCGTTGCTGCTTTGTATAAAGAGGGCGTGCTGGCAAAGCCCGCGAGCTACGCCCACGCCTTTCCTGACTTGCTCACCTTCCATGATGCCCCAACCGTAATCGAGCAGAAACTCTTTGTGATGTTCTTAGAACACCGGATGAGAGCGTTCCAGGGAAGCTTTCATGCTAACCCCGACTATGCTTTTTGGTATGGTTGGAGTGAAATGCAGCGGGATTTAACCGAGATCAAAGCCCTGGCCAAAGAGATGAGGG
>CAYQWO010000255.1:0-1311 GCA_964421095.1 uncultured Syntrophaceae bacterium | reverse complement strand
TAAAACTCTTCGGGGAATGCGCGGTGACTTATTCGGTGGCTTCGTGGACCGGACTGCTGAATCGATTTAGGATGGAATGGGACAGAGAACTACTGGCAGCGCTCCCGGCGAAGGTCGAGCAGCTTTCCCCGCTGACCGATGGGCATGTTCCCCGAGGTGGCCTCCGCCCGAAGTTCGCCGCCCGTTGGCCCATGCTCCGGGACCTGCCCTGGTTCCCCGCAGTGGGAGATGGGGCAACCGCCAACATTGGCAGTGGCTGCGTCTCCCCCACGCGGGTTGCTTTGACGGTGGGAACAAGCAGTGCCCTGCGCGTCATTCTGACCCATCCGCCGGATCACTTGCCTGCCGGTCTATGGTGCTACCGCGTGGATGGACGGCGCTCTTTGCTCGGCGGAGCGTTGAGCGAAGGGGGAAGCGTTTTCGCCTGGATGAAGGACACTTTGCAATTGGAAAATTTGCCGGCATTGGAGGCAGCGCTCGCGGGCCTGGAGCCGGATGCCCATGGTCTAACCATCTTGCCCTTCCTGGCCGGAGAACGCGCCCCGGGATGGACCGG
Organism: uncultured Syntrophaceae bacterium; assembly: GCA_964421095.1. Taxonomy (GTDB): domain Bacteria; phylum Desulfobacterota; class SM23-61; order SM23-61; family SM23-61; genus CAYQWO01. Next base: position 755 of record CAYQWO010000255.1, on the reverse strand, counting down.
GCACGCCCGAGCCACGATCCATGGTCTGACCCTGGCCACCACTCCCCTGGACATCCTGCGGGCGGGGTTGGAAGCTGTGGCTTACCGTATCGCTCTGGTGTTCGACTTGCTACGCCCGGTGCTACCGGCCGATCCGCAAGTCATAGGCAGCGGTGGAGCGTTACTCAATTCTCCCGCCTGGCTTAAGATCATGACCGACGTCTTGGGTAGGCCGATTTCCGTCTCCAAGGTTCAGGAGGCATCGGGGAGGGGAGCGGCTCTTTTAGCCCTGGAAGTACTTGGAGCGCTGGCTGACCTGGAAGATGCGCCAGATTTCGTAAGTATCGCCCACCCGCCTGACGCCCACAATCACGCCCGGTACCGATTGGCCATTGAACGGCAACAAGCGCTGTATAAGAAATTGATCGCAATAAGCGATTAGAAAATTTTGATCCTGCAGCTGGAGCGAGTTAAATGATCTGCGTATATTGCAGGGACCCATTGGGAAATATGGTGACACTCTGTCTTGAGCTTCCATCTTTCAATTCTTCACGGACCTCTTCCCAGGTGTTACAGAGGATCACGCTTTCGGGATACCGTTCCAGAAGGTCAGCCCGCGAGCAATTGGGCGAGAATACAATCACCTTCCGCCCCCGGAAAATTTCCGCCGGCGCCGGTCGCTGGTTCACTTTCCAATGCAGCCTCATGCCCTGATCAGCGAGGGAATGGAACCCCAACCCATCTGAGCTGGCGGTGACGATGACCACCTTGCCGCC
>CAYQWO010000254.1:4460-5642 GCA_964421095.1 uncultured Syntrophaceae bacterium | reverse complement strand
ACAGCGATCTCTTCTGTCAAAGAACCCTTGGTCATCGAGAACTCACTCCAGAGATTTGGGGTCGCATCTTTATTCTTGACAAAACGTCTTCCGTGCTCCAAATCTCCATTGATCCCCTTGAGGAATTATTCTCTGGGTTGTTTTCCTTCAAGTTCAAACGATCGGATATGTTTTTCAATCCGCTCTACAAACTTTCGCGCTTCAGCAACACGGTGGTCCGCTCTGTCTTTTTCGATGGAAATGTTGATATTATAATCACTAAGCTCCCGGTCTTCCTGTTCCGCGGTAAGAATCGTGGCGTACTCCCGTTCAATCCGACCTGTCTTTACTAGATGCAATCCAAACATCCGGCGGACGCTTTGGTGGGAATCGGGATAAAGATCAATAGTGGCCAGGGCGGCCTTCGCTGCGTGGAGAACCGCATAATAGGCGCGGGATACCGCGTCTTCATTTAATTCATGATCCCGCAGGGTTTCGGCTGCCCGCAACGATTTCTTGGCGCGGGTCAATTCTTTCTGGGTAATTTGAAAAGCATTCCTCTTCATACGGCGACCGCATCGCGGATTACGTTTCGAATGAAGGGCGAATCTTCGTGGAGAAGCTCTTCATATTGCTTTTTGCTGAGGATTTTGGGCGAAATGCAGACACCACTTTCCAGCAGTAGGTCCGTGGCAATTTCATAAACCCTGTCACTCAGGTGCCAATCTTCACTGGAAATGATTACTAAAACATCCAAATCAGAACCTTCCCGGGCTTTCCCTCGCGCCTTGGATCCGAAGAGCTTCATTTCCATACCTGGATCCTGCAGTAAAGTCCCAAGTCTTACGCGAAATTTTTCCAGAATTTCTGCCTCCTTTTTCTTCAGGCCCATATTATGCCTCCACTTCGTTTGGACAACTCTATTTTACCATTCGTTTTCTTCTTTCTCTACGTCAGAGGCATGCGCTCAAATCCTTATTCTTCACAAAAGGCTCTTCTTTCATATCTGAATCCCTAATTCATCCCCTTGCAGGGGAGGAAGCTCGTTTCTCCTTTAATTGAAACCCGATTTGTTTTTTTGGGGCTTCCTTCGGAGCCATCAGTTGGCGGATCGCCTGGAACAGCGTTTGAATGCTCTCATCGTGACTGGCAATACGTCTTTCCAGTTCGGCCAGCTTCCGGGCCAACTCCTTGCTGCCGGCC
>CAYQWO010000254.1:0-4450 GCA_964421095.1 uncultured Syntrophaceae bacterium | reverse complement strand
ATACCATTTCTCTCAGTCTAATAAAAGCTCGAACCACAAAAACGCCCATTTGAATTGCCAGAGAGCTATTTATAAATTTTTCAAGCATAATAGTCATCCTAAGCTTTTTAGCAATGATTCCAGATCGAAAAATTGAGCTCCGGCCAGTACTCTGTAACGTTCCGGATGGCAGGTTAAAATGATGATCTGGAGGCGCTCCGCGGCCTCTTCCAAAAGAGTCATTACCCGGGCCAGCCGCCCCGAATCCGTAGCCGTCAGCACATCATCAAGCACCACCATCTGCCGTTCATCCTTCGCCAATGCTTCAGCCAGTGCCAGGCGTGTTGCCAGATAAAGCTGCTCCTGCTCTCCGCCCGATAGGTTAACAAGCTCGACCGCGGAGTCAACCATTTCCGGGGATACGCCGGAGGGTTCAAAGGTCTCCCCGATTTTAATCCTCCCAATCCGGCGACCGGCAATCCGGTGCAGCATTCGGGTAGCCATCTCTTCCACCGGGCGGGCAACTGAGGCAATCGCTTCGTTTCGGCATTGGTTCACGGTATCGTAAAGGAGACGGATCGCATCCATGCGAAGTTCCTCACGGAGAGTCTCCTCCTGGACCTGGGCAACTTCCTCCTCAGCCTGTGCCAGAGCTGAATAGGACCCTTTAGCAGCCAGAACCTCCAGGCTTCCCAAGGCTGTACGCTCCTCATCCCTGGTTTTCTGAGCAGACCCTTGTATGGCTTCCAGACTTCCTTCCAACTTTTTCAGAGCGGCTTCGGGATTATCTACAAATTCTGTCAGTTTCTCTTTAAGCTCTTTCAACGCCGCCTTTCCGGCATCCCATTCCAAAAGGATTTGGTTAAGCCCTGTTTCCCGTTCCTGGAGGGTTTTCCCATCCCGTGTAAGTTCGGTGTAGTTATCCTCAAGTTTCCGTATATTCTTGCGAACCTCTTCAAGCCGGACGAGTAGACCCTGTTCCTGCTCTCTTGCGGCTGACAGAGCATGCTGGGCACCATCCCAAACCGCTTCCGTTTCTTTAACCTTCCGGTTATATTCCCGCTTCAAATCGGAGGCCAGACGCTTTAGCTCTTCTTTATCCGGCGGAGACTTTCTCCATCCCGGATGTTCTTTTTCTATTCCCGTCAGGGTGGCTTCCAGCCGAGCCTCCTCCTTTTTCAGTTCCTCAAGCTCATCTTCGCCAAGCAGGGTTTCCAGCTCCTTGAGAGCTTCACCTAACTGACGGTCGAGGTTTTCGGCCTTTTCGGTCAATTCTTCGAGACGGTTAATATCCGCCGTGCCAAATGGACGCGTCAATTCACCAATCTTCCGCTCCTTTTCCTGGATCGTTTGACGATGTGTCTGGATATCTCCAGCAGGACCAGAGGCTCGAAGGCGGGCAACCCCTTTCAATTCGGCCACAATTTCCGGAGCCCCCTTGATTATGGCGGTTTTGCCGGCGGAAAGCTTTACCCGCCCTGTTTCCTCGCCACTTATGACTTCCATAAGACCTTTCTTTTCCGGCATAATTTCCAGCGTGATCATGGCCGCATCCATGAGCAGGCGGGCCTCATCTCTATCCTGGATAGCTTTGCGTACAGCTTTCAAAGTCCGGCGGTCCGGAGCCACCAAGGCCGCGCGGTCCTTCTTATGACCTTGCAAAATCCGCTCGGCCGCTTCAATCTTCCGAATATGCTGGCTTAGCTGTGCAAGCTGCTCTTTGGAATCAACATATTGGCGAGCTGTATCAGCATCCATCTCGGCTCGCGCGACCTTATTCTCTTCTCCCCGGGCAGTGTCCAAATCTTTCTTCGCCTCCGCGGCACTCTTTTCCCAATTTTCCACCTCCTGCCGTTTCAAGGGGGCCTCGGACTCGAAACGGGTAAGTTCAGTTTTCTTCTCCTGGATTTCTTTCTCTGTCGAGCGGATCAGGTCGATATGCTGTTTAATCTGCCGGTGCTGGGCTTCGATCTTTTCCACTTCACTTTGGCGGGTGTTTATTTGGTTTTTGAGAATTCGATGATCATCGGATCGATGGCGGGTATCCCGTACGGATTTAGCCAACTCTTCGGCCTCTAAAGTCAATTGTCTATAGCGAGCCCGCAGCTCCTCCACCCGCTTGGAGGCTTCCTCAAAGCGCTGCAGCGTTTCCAGATTATCACCCCGCCTCTGCAGGGCCTGCTCTAAGGTCTCCCTCAGGTGGATAATCGGTGGAGCGGCTTTTCCGGATTTCACCTTTCCCTGCGGGGTGAAAAACCGGTCGTAAAGCCCTGCAATCTTCTCCTCAATGGGACCGGAAGACCTGTCAAATACCTGGGACCCAAGCGCGGTGCGAATATCCGAAACTAAGTCCCCCGATAGATCCTTGAGCTTCATCTCCCCCTGAGGGGCCCAGAGCACCTGGGCCAGTCCCCAGTTCCGGGACTGCGAAAAACCGCGACCTGGTGGATTCTTAGAAAGCAGCTCGCGGGTACGCTCATCGGCCTGCCGTCCTTCGGCGAGCGGGCGAAAGGCACTGTTTTCTTTTCTTTCCAGGCGGGAAAAAACCCCTTCGAGGAACTGTTTGGCCATCCGATAATGTACGCCGCCATGAGAAAAGCATATGGTTACTTTTGGCGTAAGGACACGCCCCCAAGGGCGGATGGCGCTTACATCCAGGCCAGTCACCGAGTGGCTGTCCATGAGCCCCCGGCGAAGCGCCTCGAAAAGCGTTGATTTCCCAACACCGTTCGGGCCGGAGATAATGTTAATCTGATCGGAAAATTGCCCTACTGAAATTTCATCCAGAAAACAGCGCCAGCCCGAAAGAGTAATGGATTTAAGGATCATCGGTTCACCTCCCCTGCAATCGTATAAAGTTCCAGCAGGGCCTGGGAAGCCATTTGGACGTTTTGTGCGCCCGACAGAGCCATCCTCCGAAGCCGGGTTGCCGCTTCCTGCAAAATGCCAGGTGGTAAGGCCTCGATCCATTGGTTGTCCTCAGGGGAAGGGAGGAGGCCCGATGAATCCATGCGGGCGTACAAAAAACGGGAAGCTATTAGGTCTGCAATGTGGGCCAGTTCATCCTTGTCCACAGAATAAATCAGCCCCTTGAGGTGCAAATCAAGCAAAAGAGTCTCAGGATCGGTCAGCCCCTCAAGATCTTCCCGCAATTTCCTAAGATCACCCGGAGCATGGATTTCCTGGTCACGGGTTATCCAGGTCAGTGCGCCGGTTCGAATCGGCCTTGCCTTCGGAGCAGATCCGGGGCCAGCAATCTCGATTATGAGGGCATTTCCGCTTTCCCTTTCCCCGAATCGAGTGGTCTCATGGGTTCCACTGTAGGCCATTCGCACGACACTGCCCGAATCGGGATATGTCGCTGTCGAATGCCAGTGCCCCAGCGCAAGATAGTCCAGGTTCGCTCGACTGGCCGCATCCCGCGCGATAGGAAGATCCGGCTGATCCAAAAAGAGCCCCTCAACATTTCCATGAGCCATCCCCAGCCGAATCTCATCTCCTTTTTCCTCCTTGACCCATGCCGTCGGATCTTTTCGCGAATATTTGTCGCGGATCGGGCAAGGAAATAGCAGGCCTCCGGGAATCTCAACCGGTTTTTCCTCGGTTAGAATGGCCAGGTTTCCGGCTGATCGCCATGCCGGGTGATCCCACACACAGCCGGGTACCATTGGATCGTGATTGCCAGGGATCAGGTAGACAGGTCCTTGAAAACGAGCCAGAATGTCAGCGGTTTTCTGTATCAAGGTCCGGTCCACAGCATTGTCTTCGAACAAGTCCCCGGCTACAAGGATGAATTCAACTCGCTCGAGGTTAGCTGCATCCACCAACCGGCGCCCAGCCGCAATTCGCTCATCACGAACCCTTTGCCCTGCCCGGCCGACGAAATCGGCCTTCATTCCAATCTGCCAGTCTGCGGTGTGCAGAAATTTCATCGCAGGAATCTTCCAAGCTATTCGTCTGGTCTAACCGAAACTGCCGGATACCTTTCGGCTCCTAAAATCAGCATGATGATGGTGGTGGTGGTCATCACCATCATCACCACCACCACCATCACCATCATCGTGGTGGCGGTTATGGTCATGTTTATCATAAAGGATTGGCGTTATTTTTCTTTTTTAAAATGAAAATATCCATTATTGATCCCATTAATGGCTACGTTACCTTTCCCGTTATGTGTGGCGTGTGAACTAACTCCCAATGACCACCCTTGTCAGGCCCGGCACGGCGAAGGATGCCCTTTTGTTTCAGAGTTGTCAGGTTCTTGTCGATCGCAGTGGTGCTAATACCAATCGCTTTTGCCATAGCCTTCTTTGATACGGAGGGATTTTGGGTAACCAGCATCAGTATTTTCTTCTGGTTTTCTGCTAACCTTTCTGCCAACCTCTTCTCCGAACCCTTTCTAATTTCCTCTTTCATGGCAAATTCCGGCGAGCGATGGAAGATAGCCCGGAAGAAGTCGTCCGGCACGAAG